>CAZKNV010000171.1:0-4860 GCA_964554145.1 uncultured Burkholderiaceae bacterium | reverse complement strand
GGCTGTTGAACAGAAAATGCGGCCGGATGCGCGATTGCAGCGCCTGATACTTGGCCTCGATCCACGCCGGCGAGAACGCGCGCTCGCGCAGTTCCGAGTAATGCTGAAATCCGGCGCCGAGTGCAAAGCCGACCGCGCCGTGGGCCAGCGCGGTCCACTCACCGCCCGGTATCTGGAACAACAAGGCGACCACCACGGCAACAATGGCAGGAATCAGGCACGAGATGCCGCGCTGAACCGGCACATCGAGCTTCGACAGCGTGCGGCGCGCTGCGCACCACAGCATCAAAGTTATCAGTGTGGTTGGTGCGATGAACGACATCAGGCGCAACAACGCTTGCAACGCATCGGCGATCGAAGTCGACTCGCCGATCGCAGCCATAAGCGCCAATGCAACGACAGTGCCGATCACCCGTAGCAGCACGCCCATGTTGCAGCCGTCGGGAATGACCCGCCGCGGCGTCGGTACCGCGGTCTCAGCGCGCGCGAGCGGCCCCTTAAGCGTGGGTGATGATGGCTTCACGAGCTCGAACTTATACTCACACTCACCCCGCTGATGCCCCCTCGATCGATTATGTCAGAGCAACCTGCGAAAACCGACGATCCGTTAGCGTCGAAAAGCACTGCGTGGTCCGGCCGTTTCGATGAACCGGTAGCGGATTTCGTGTTGCGCTACACGGCCTCGGTCGGTTTCGATCGCAGGCTCGCGTTCGCAGATATCGAGGGCTCGCTTGCACACGCCGCGATGCTGCGCAAGTGCGCCATCGTCGACGATGCCAACTTTGCGGACATCGAGCGTGGCCTGCAGCAGATCCGCGGCGAGATCGAGCGCAATGAATTCGAGTGGAAGCTCGAGCTTGAGGACGTTCATCTGAATATCGAGAAACGGCTGATCGATCTGGTCGGCGAAGCCGGCAAGCGGCTACATACTGCCCGCTCGCGCAACGACCAGGTGGCGACCGACTTGCGTCTGTGGCTACGCGGCGAGATCGACCGCATCGTCGGCCTGATCGATGCCCTGCAACACGCGCTGGTCGAGCAGGCAGAGCGGCATGCAGGCACGGTGATGCCGGGGTTCACCCACATGCAGGTCGCACAGCCGGTGACGTTCGGCCACCATCTGCTGGCGTATGCCGAGATGTTCGAGCGCGATCGCGGCCGTTTGCTCGATGCGCGCAAGCGCGTCAATTGCCTGCCGCTCGGCGCCGCCGCGTTGGCCGGAACCAGCTATCCGATCGATCGAGCATTCGTCGCCGAGCGACTCGGTTTTGAAGCGATCGCGGAAAACTCGCTCGATGCTGTCAGCGATCGCGATTTTGCAATCGAGTTCTGCGCTGCCGCTGCGCTTGTAATGACGCACGTTTCGCGTCTGGCCGAGGAACTCGTGATCTGGTTCAGCCCGCGTTATGCATTTATCCGGCTACCGGATCGCTATACGACCGGCTCATCGATCATGCCGCAGAAGAGAAATCCGGACGTGCCGGAGCTTGCGCGTGGCAAGACCGGCAGGGTCACTGGCCATCTGGTCTCGCTGCTGACCTTGATGAAGGGCCAGCCGCTCGCCTACAACAAGGACAATCAAGAGGACAAGGAGCCGCTGTTCGACACGGTCGACACGGTAGCCGACACCTTGCGAGCGTTTGCTGAAATGCTGCCTGGAATCGAGGTCGATGCAGATGCAATGCGGCACGCCGCCGAAGAAGGCTATTCGACGGCGACTGATCTGGCCGACTATCTGGTGCGCAAAGGTGTGCCGTTTCGCGATGCCCACGAAGCGGTGGCGCGCGCGGTCAAGTTGGCCGCGAGCCGGCAAGTTTCGCTTTCGCACCTTTCGCTGGCCGACTTGCGGGGGTTTTCGTCTGCTGCCGATGACGATGTTTTCGACTCACTGTCGCTCGACGCCTCGGTGGCCGCGCGCAATCACCCGGGCGGCACCGCGCCGCAACGGGTGCATGCGCAAGTCGCCGTCTGGCGGCAGCGTCTTGCCGATAGACTTCGCTCGGTCGCGTCGGGAAGCGCGGCCGCGTCGCGTTCGAAGAAGGCACGCTGACAACTACAAGGTCATCGATGAAACCGCTGCTGGCGCTGTCGCGAATGATCGATGCAATCAACCGATGGGTTGGCGCCGTCATCATCTGGTTCGTACTGGCGGCGGTGTTGATCAGCGCGGGCAACGCGGTGCTGCGCAAGATGTTCAATATCGGCTCCAACGCGTACCTCGAACTGCAGTGGTACCTGTTTGCGGCGGTATTCCTGCTCGGAGCCGGCTACACATTCCTGCGCAATGCGCATGTACGCATTGACTTTGTCTCGACTCGGTTAGCGCCGCGCGCGCGAAACTGGGTCGACATCCTCGGCATCGTCGTGTTCCTGATGCCGCTCACCCTGATTCTGATCGTCCTGTCATGGCCGTTGATCGTCAACGCATGGGTGAGCGGAGAGATGTCGCAAAACGCCGGCGGACTGGTGCGCTGGCCGGTCTATTTTCTTCTGCCGGCAGGAATGGCGTTGTTGCTCGCGCAGTCAATTTCGGAATTGATCAAGCGCGTGGCTTTCCTGCGCGGGATCGGGCCGGATTCAATTCCTGAAGAGCACGATCCGGTGGCGGCTGCACTTATCGTCCCGTCATCGCCGGCTGAACGCGCGAAATGAGCTTTATCGCCCAGAACTTTGTGCCTCTACTTTTTCTGGGCTTGCTGTTTTTTCTGCTGACCGGTTTTCCGGTGGCGTTTGCACTGGCGGCCACCGGCCTGCTGTTCGGCTTTCTCGGCATGGAAGCGGGGCTGTTTCCGGTCACGCTGTTTCAGGCGCTGCCGCTGCGTGTGTTCGGCATCATGCAGAACGACACGCTGCTCGCGGTGCCGTTTTTCACGCTGATGGGAATCGTCCTCGAGAAAAGCGGAATGGCCGAAGATCTGCTGGAAACAGTCGGCCAGGTGTTCGGGCCGCTGCGCGGTGGACTGGCACTCGCCGTGGTCTTCGTCGGCGCACTACTGGCCGCAACGACCGGCGTCGTGGCTGCGGCAGTGATCTCGATGGGATTGATCTCGCTGCCGATCATGCTGCGGTTCGGCTACAACCGCACGATCGCGACCGGGGTCATCACGGCGTCGGGCACCTTGGCGCAGGCGGTCCCGCCGTCGCTGGTGCTGATCGTGCTGGCCGATCAGCTCGGGCGTTCGGTTGGCGACATGTACGCCGGCGCGATCATTCCCGGTCTGATGCTGGTGGCGCTGTACGCGGTGTTCGTGATCATCGTGGCATTCGTGCGGCCGGCATGGGTGCCCGCGCTGCCGGTTGAAGCACGGATTTACCGCGAGCCGGGCGGCGCCAGCGGCCACGTTTCGCTCGTTGTCCTGCTGGCGATCGCGGTTTCGGCCGGTATTGCTTGGAGCTTCGTGCATCAGTCGGTGATCAATCCGCTGATCGAGCGCGAGCTGCCGGCACCGGGTGACGAAACGCTGATCTTGTCGATGACGGTCGCATCGTTCGTCGCACTGACACTGGCACTCGCGAATCGACTGCTGAGGCTCGGTCTGCTGTCGCGGCTGTCGGAGCAGGTTACGTTCGTGCTGATTCCGCCGCTGGTGCTGATCTTCCTGGTGCTCGGCACGATTTTTCTCGGCGTTGCGACCCCGACCGAGGGCGGCGCGATGGGGGCAGTCGGTGCGCTGATCATGGCGCTGGCAAGACGGCGGCTGACCTGGCCGCTGATGAAACAGGCGCTGGATAACACCACCAAGCTATCGTGCTTCGTGATGTTCATCCTGATCGGCTCGACGGTGTTCAGCTTCACCTTCAATGCGGCCGATGGACATTACTTCATCGAGTCGCTGTTCGCGAATGTGCCGGGCGGGGTACTCGGCTTTTTGATCGTCGTCAACATCCTGGTCTTCGTGCTCGGCTGCTTTATCGATTTCTTCGAGATCGCTTTTATCGTGATCCCTTTGCTGGCGCCGGTAGCGGACAAAATGGGAATTGATCTGATTTGGTTTGGCGTCATCATTGCGATGAATCTGCAGACTTCGTTCCTGACACCGCCGTTCGGTTTCGCGCTGTTCTATCTGCGCAGCGTGGCGCCGCGCAGCGACTATGCCGACCGCATCACGCGCGAGCGCATCGGCGGCGTCAGCACACTGCAGATCTACAAGGGCGCGGTAGCGTTTATCGTGATCCAGGTGATCATGGTAGTGGCGGTGATCGCGTACCCGGGGCTGGTAACGGGCGGGCTCGGCCAGAAGCAGACGATCGATCTCGACAAAATCCAGTTTGACGCACCGTCGCGCGGCTACGGCGCCGAAGGCGACGGAAAGAGCGGCTCGAGCGACGATATGGACGCGGTGCTGCGCGCGCTCAAAAACGAGCAGAAGAAATAAAAAGGCCGCGGATGGCCATGATCCGCGGCCTGAAGTAAAACGAGCTTCTACAGTTTCTGCGCCTGCATGAAATCATCGAAGCCGGTTTCGGCAAACCGGAACCAGAGGTTCTGATCGCGCCGGAAGGTGTTGTAGTCGTCGTAGATTTTTTTCCAGGACGCGTTTTTCGCATTCAGCTCTGCATAAAGGTCCATTGACGCCTTGAATGCGGCGTTCATCACGTCGCGTGGAAAGCGATGCAACTTGGTGCCCTGCGACACCAGCTGCTTCAATGCCGCCGGGTTCCTGGCGTCATAGGACGCCTGCATCACCGTATGCGCGTGCGAGGCGCACGCCTCGACGATCGCCTTGTACTCCGGCGTCAACGCGTCCCACGCCTTGTTGTTGACGTACAGATCGAGCTGCGGGCCGCCTTCCCACCAGCCGGGGTAGTAATAGTTCGGCGCGACCTTGTTGAAGCCAAGCTTCAGATCATCGTACGGCC
>CAZKNV010000170.1:0-4886 GCA_964554145.1 uncultured Burkholderiaceae bacterium | reverse complement strand
CGAAAGTGCAGGAAAAGGTCAAGGAATTCTTCGGCAAGGAGCCGCGCAAGGACGTCAACCCGGATGAAGCAGTCGCTGTAGGCGCCGCGATCCAGGGCCAGGTGCTGTCGGGCGAGCGCAAGGACGTGCTGCTGCTCGACGTCACACCGCTATCGCTCGGCATCGAAACGCTGGGCGGCGTGATGACCAAGATGATCCAGAAGAACACGACGATTCCGACCAAGTTTCAGCAAACGTTCTCGACCGCCGATGACAATCAGCCGGCGGTGACGATCAAGGTCTATCAGGGCGAACGCGAAATGGCGGGCGGCAACAAGCTGCTCGGCGAGTTCAACCTGGAAGGCATCGCACCGGCGCCGCGCGGCATGCCGCAGATCGAAGTTGCGTTCGATATCGACGCCAACGGCATCCTGCATGTCGGCGCGAAGGACAAGGCGACCGGCAAGGAAAACAAGATCACGATCAAGGCCAATTCGGGTTTGACCGAAGCCGAGATCCAGACGATGGTCAAGGACGCCGAAGCCAACAAGGCCGAGGATCACAAGCGCTTCGAGCTCGCGCAGGCGCGCAACGCGGCCGATTCGAGCGTGCACCAGATCCGCAAGTCGCTGACCGAGCATGGCGACAAGCTCGAGGCGAGCGAGAAGGAATCCATCGAAGCCGCGATCAAGGATGTCGAAGAGGCGCTGAAGACCGACGACAAGGATGCGATCGAGGCGAAGACCGCGGCGCTGATGACCGCTTCGCAGAAGCTCGGCGAGAAGATGTATGCCGATGCGCAGCAGGCGGCGGGGGCGGCAGCAGCCGCGCAGCCTGAAGCAGCGACGGCCGATGCGACCGCGAATAACGAGGACGTGGTCGACGCAGACTTTAAAGAAGTTAAACGCGGATAGTCTTTTCCGCGTTTAACTCGCCGAGTTCGAGCGGATGATCGTTGCCGCTCAACTCGGCGTTTTGCGTTAGTGGGAATTGAGGGGCGATGGCTAAGCGGGACTACTACGACGTACTGGGCGTCAGCAAGAACGCCTCTGACGACGACATCAAGAAGGCTTATCGCAAGCACGCGATGAAGCATCACCCGGATCGCAATCAGGGTGACAAGTCAAACGCCTCCGAAGAAAAATTCAAGGAAGCCAAAGAGGCTTACGAAATGCTGTCCGACTCGCAGAAGCGGGCGGCGTACGACCGCTTCGGCCATGCGGGAGTTGATCCGAACATGAGCGGCTTTGGCCGCAGCGCCGGGCCGGAAGGCTTCGGCGGTTTTGCCGATGCATTCGGCGACATCTTTGGCGATATTTTCGGTGGCGGCGCCGCCGGTCGCGCCGGCGGGCGCAGCGCCGTGTATCGCGGCGCCGATCTGCGCTACAGCATGGAGCTCACGCTCGAGCAGGCAGCAACCGGTTACGCGACCGACATTCGCGTGCCGAGCTGGGAAACCTGCGAAGTCTGCAAAGGTTCAGGCGTGAAGGCGGGTACCAGTGCGAAGACGTGCGGCACGTGCAACGGCTCGGGCAATGTTCGCATGACGCAGGGGTTTTTTTCGATCCAGCAGACATGCCCGACATGCCGTGGCGCGGGCAAGGTGATTGCCGATCCCTGCGCCAGTTGCAGCGGCGCCGGCCGCATCAAGCAAAACAAGGTGCTCGAAGTCAGCATTCCGGCCGGCATCGACGAAGGCCAGCGCATTCGATTGAGCGGCAAGGGCGAGCCCGGCATGAACGGCGGACCTCCCGGCGATCTATACGTCGAGATTCACATCAAGCCGCACGATGTATTCCAGCGCGATGGCGACGACCTGCACTGCGAAGTGCCGATCGGGTTTCCGACCGCGACATTGGGTGGTGAGATCGAAGTGCCGACGCTCGGCGGCAAGGCCAGCATCAACGTCACCGAAGGCACACAGACCGGCAAGACGTTCCGGCTGCGCGGCAAGGGCATCAAGGGCGTGCGCGCCAGTTATCCGGGCGACCTGTACTGCCACATCGTGGTCGAGACCCCGGTGCGGTTGACCGACAAGCAGAAGAAATTGCTGCGCGACCTTGACTCTTCGTTGGTCGAAGGCGGCGAGAAACATTCGCCGCGCTCGAAGAGCTTCGTCGACAAGATGAAGGGTTTTTTTACCGCGGAGTGAGGCGGTTACTACAAGATCATCTTGGCGCCGGCAATCAACAGCACTGCAGCGAGCGCCTGGCGCATTGCGCTGTTGCCCAGGCGGCGCGCGCCGTACGTGGCGCCGATCAGGCCACCGACGATCACAGCAGCGACCCAATAGGGAAGCGCATCGGGCAGACTCGGCTGACGGCTGAGCAATCCGAGCAGCCCGGAGATCGAATTGACTAGTACAAACGCCGCCGTCGGCGCCGCGCTGTCGCGCACGGTGGCCCACCCCGACAAGACCAGCAACGGGCTCAGAAAAATTCCACCGCCGACGCCGGTCAGGCCGGACAGTAGCCCGATTCCCGCACCGAGAAACAGTGCAAGCGCGACCGGGGGCGGTCCATTGATAGGGCGAGTGCCTTTACTGCCGGGGCGCGTCTCGAGAAAGAGCCGGATTGACGAGAACAGCAGCACGCCACCGACCAGCGCGCCGAACCAGAGAACCGGAAGCTGAACTCTGCCTCCGATGAATGCCATCGGAACAGCGGTCGCAGCGAACGGCCAGAACAGCCGCCAGTGAAACCCACCGGCGCGCGAAAATTTGTAAAGGGAAATCGACGCCACCGCGATGTTCAGTACCAGCGCAGTCGGCCGCATAACCGCCGGTGCAACGCCGAATAGCCCCATGGCCGCCAGGTATCCGGACGCGCCGCCGTGTCCCACCGACGAATACAGGACTGACGCCGCAAAAAACAGCGCTCCGAGCAGAAGCGCTTGCTGCGGATCGATCACGCCGCGATCTCAGCGAATGAAGTAGCCGGTCGGCCGCCATGCGTCGTCTTCCCATGCCAGCGTGACCAACTCCTCGGCGCTTTCCTTCTTCTCGAAGGTGGTGCGGAAACGCACCGTGACATATTGGCCATCCGGCGCGCCGGGTAAAGATGTCTTGTAGGCGGCAGCATCAACCTTGCGTGACTTCACTGCGCCGAATGGCGCGCGCGTCGTCGGCAGCGTGCCGACCCATTGTTCGCGCGTCACGCGTTCGCGAAACAGTCGCGCGCATTGTTCCCATGACTTTGCGTACTCGCCGCTATCGATCAATCCGAGCCACTTTTCCGCCGCTGCCTGTGCTGCCAGCTCCTTGAATGCACTCGATGAATCGCCGCTTGGCATCGTGACCGATCCTGCCGAGGGAGCCGGAGGCGTCGATTTCATCTGCGCATGCGTGGCGGTGGCTGCAACAAGTAGCGCGGAAGCGAAGAGCAATCGGAGCGTCGTCATGGTGGTCAGTGTCAGTTTGGCGTGTAAGCCAATCGAATGTAGAGCGGCGCAAACGGCGCCGCTTGAGTGATATCGATCAGCGATTCGCGCGCAAGTTCCAGCAGTGCCAGAAAATGCACGATCGCGACTGCGACGCCGCGTGCGGCGTCGAACAGATCGCCGAACTCGATGAACCGTGTGCCTTGCAGCCTTTTCAAGATGAGGCTCATGTGCTCGCGCACCGACAACTCTTCGCGGCTGATGTGATGCCGCGCGTTAAGTTGCGCGCGCTTCAGGACTTCCGCCCACGCGTCATGCAAATCGACCACGCTAACGTCCGGAAGGCGCTTTTCGAGCGACTGTTCGACGACAACGGCTGCATGCCAGAAATCGCGGCCGGCTCGCGGCAGTTCGTCGAGCCGCTGGGCGGCCAGCTTGATGCGTTCGTATTCCAGCAACCGCCGCACCAGCTCGGCGCGCGGATCTTCGGCCTCGTCGCCGCTATCGGCCTTGCGCAACGGCAGCAGCATGCGCGACTTGATCTCGATCAGCAGCGCGGCCATCAGCAGATACTCCGCCGCCAGCTCGAGATTGTTTTCACGAATCTGATCGATGTAGGTCAGATACTGCAACGTCAACGGCGCCATCGGAATATCGAGCACGTTGAAGTGCTGCTTGCGGATCAGATACAGCAGCAGATCGAGCGGGCCCTCGAACGCCTCGAGAAAAATTTCCAGCGCATCGGGCGGGATGTACAAATCATCGGGCAGCTTGAACAGCGGCTCGCCATAAAGCCTGGCCAGCGCGACGTTGTCCACGATATCGGGCGTGCTGTCGGCTGCAGGATGTTCGAGTGCCTCGGCAGTTGCCTCGCCATAGAAAACCGGCGCGACCGAGGTCAACTATTTCGCCTTGGGTTGATAGATGTTGGGTCCATACACATAGGCCGGTTGCGGAACATCGGATGCCTCGTAGCGCCGATACGTATCGGCATCGAGGTCCTTGTCCCAGAAAATCGCGCGGCCGATGCGTTGCCCGCGCTCGATCTCCGGATTTTTCTGCTTCAGCTCGCGCAGGAAGCGCGTGATCTCGGATTCGTAAGCTCTTTGCATATTGGTCGCACAAACGCGTCGCAGAGAAGTTGCGTCGAGTTTACGGCACGCTACTTCAGCGATTGACGTGACTCACCGCACTGAGGATGCCGCGCAGAATTTCCAGCGGCGGCGGCGGGCAGCCGGGAATCGCGACATTGACCGGGATAACGTTCGCGACCCGGCCACAGCTGGCGTAGCTCTCGCCGAAGATCCCGCCAGTGCATCCGCAGTCGCCTACAGCGACGACGAGTTTCGGTTCCGGTGTGGCGTCGTAGGCGCGCTTGACCGCGATCTGCATGTTGCGCGCGACCGGCCCAGTGACCAGCAGCATATCCGCGTGGCGCGGACTGGCGACAAACTTGATGCCGCATCCTTCGAGGTTGTAATACGGGTTGTTCAAGGCGTGGATCTCGAGTTCGCAGCCATTGCACGACC
>CAZKNV010000169.1:3285-4901 GCA_964554145.1 uncultured Burkholderiaceae bacterium | reverse complement strand
CGCAAACCAGGTTTCCAATCCCGACGCCAGCGCCTCGTCTCCGGTGCCGGCGACGAAAACCGTGTGGACGCCGGATGCAAACGCCGTGGCGGCCACGCGCGGATGGGATACGAACATTGGAGTCTGGCACAACCATGGCCGGCATGCTTCTCCGGCCATGTCGAAGAGGTTGATCACGATTTCCGAGCTGGTGGCCAAACAACAGGCCCGAAGGCTGCCTTGCTGCCAAAATGGCATTATTTCTGCCAGGTCGCGACGGGGCCTTGCGCGCCGGTAACATTCCACGTATTCGACCTGGGCACCACGCTGGCGAAGCGACTCGCCGAGCAATTCGCGCCCGCCCTGCCCGCGAAAGATCACCACACTCTTCCCGGCAAACTGCAGCCCCGACAACGCATCGAGCAACGCCTCGCTGTCGAAATCCGTTTCCGGCGTAATCATCTCGCGCACGCCGAATTTTTTCAACTCGGCGGCAGTTCCCGGTCCCAGCGCGGCGATGTGAAGGCCGGCGGGCACACCGCCCGCCTTGGTAATGCGCTGCATCGCCAGCCGTGCGGCGTTCGAACTGGTGAATACCGCCAAGTCGAACTGCGCCAACCGCTTCAGTACCGGCGCAGTCGCAGCATCCGGTTGCGCCACGATCTCCATCGCTGGAAACAGCAGCGGTTCGCCGCCGAGCCCGCGAATGAGATCGGCCAACCGTTGCGATTGATGCTCAGGCCGGGTTACCAGAACACCGATGCCCGACAGCGGCTGTTTGTCGTCCGTTCCGCGCACGCCTGTTATCCACCCAGCGCCGCGAGGATTTCGCGCGCACCCTTGGCGATCAGACGCTCGGCAAGATCTCTGCCGAGATCGGCGGGTGAACCCGCCGCCGAACCTGCGACCTCGTCGTAGACCATGCGCACGCCGTCGGGACTGGCGACGAATCCGCGCAGCCGGGCCCGGCCATTGGTCAACTCGGCATATCCGCCCAGCGGTACCTGGCAACTCCCCGCGAGCGCGCGGCTCACCGACCTTTCGGCCTCCACGCACCACCGGGTCGGGGCATCGTCAAGCGGCGCCATCGCCGCAACCAAGTCGCTGCGTTGGGCGCGGCACTCGATGCCGAGCGCACCCTGGCCCACCGCGGGCAGGCTCTGCTCGGGCGTAAGCAGGCAGGCGATGCGGGCAGACAGCCCAAGGCGCTTGAGTCCGGCCGCCGCGAGGATGATCGCGGCATACCGGCCTTCATCGAGTTTGCTCAAGCGTGTCTGCACGTTGCCGCGCAACGGCTCGACCTTGAGGTGCGGAAAACGCGCGCGCAACTGGCTTTCCCGCCGCAGGCTGGAGGTGCCGACGCGGCTTCCAGGCGGCAGGCTCTCCAGATCGGGGTAGTCGTTGGAGACGAATGCGTCGCGCGGGTCTTCGCGCTTCGTGATGGCGGCGATCGTGAACCCGGTCGGCAGATCCATCGGCACGTCTTTCATCGAGTGCACCGCGACATCCGCCTCGCCGGATTCGAGCGCCGACTCCAGTTCCTTCACGAACAATCCCTTGCCGCCGATTTTGGCAAGCGAGGTGTCGAGCATGCGATCGCCCTGCGTGGTTACGCCCAACAATTTCGTCTCGACTCC
>CAZKNV010000169.1:0-3185 GCA_964554145.1 uncultured Burkholderiaceae bacterium | reverse complement strand
CGCGTGACCGCTTCGTGGCCCTCCAGCAGGATCTTGATCATGTCCTGGGCGTTGGGCACACCGGGGGTTTCCTTGATTGAGGCGAGCTTGGTGAACTGGGCGTAGGTCCCGGGTGTCGGGGCGTCCAGCGAGCGGATGCGCTCCGCAATCAGATCGACGTTGGTCCACATCTCGGTGTACTGGGTTTCGAACATCAGGTGCAGCGTCTGGAACATTGGACCGGTCACGTTCCAGTGAAAATTGTGGGTCTTCAGGTACAGCGTGTACGTGTCGGCAAGCAGTTTTGACAAGCCATTGACGATCTGTAACCGGTCTTTCTCCTTGATGCCAAGATCAGCAGCCATTGTTGATTTCCTTGTTCCCGGGTTGAAGAGTATCTGAGCCTGTTTCGAATCATAGGACAATTCTTCGCCGTTTTCAGCGGGACTTGATCAGACCTTCCCTAGAGATCGCGTGTGCCGCGAACGCGCACGGCATCGCGGGCACGCATGAGTTCCCGGTAGCCGTCCGTCGTCAGATAGCGAAGCGCCGAACTGGTGATCTTCCCGGAAAACTGCTCCAGCATCACGACATTGCCGTCGCTGCGCCAGACGCGCACCCGATTGACGATTGCGCCGGCCATGCCGCTGCGCAACTGTTCGTCATGAACCTCGGGCGCTTCGTACCGAGCTCTAAGGCGGTCCTCGACTTCGGAAAAACGCGCCTCATCGAAAACCACCGTTGTTCGATTCAGAAGTTCTCCGCGGTACTCGAGCGTTGTCCCCAGAACTGGCAAACCCAGATGCTCGAGGGACTTACCTCCCGCCCGGCACAGTGTAAGCGCGCCGTTCTGGGCGCAGGAGTACAGCGTGCGGTCGAGATCGGAAAGCCGCGAGCCGAGCGATTCGATACCCTGTGCGCCGGATGCCGCTCCGGAAACCAGCAAAAGGAACATTGCGTAGTAACGCGCGCTCACAGAACGGTACGCCCCAGTTCCTTGACGATGTGCTGTTGGCGGCGGCTGACCGGCAGTTTTTCATCGAGCCCGGCCAGCGTCACCACCCAACCCTCGCCGCCGTCACCGCCTTCCTTCTCGAACCCTGTGATTTGCGCTTTCGCCACCAGGCAACTGCGGTGGATACGCACGAACTGATCGGCAAACTCCTGCTCAAGTTTCGATAGTGGTTCTTCCAGCAGGTACTCGCGCGCGACGGTGCGAATGGTCACGTACTTCAACTCGGCGCGCAGGTAGAGAATTTCCGGCACCGGAATCAGCACCACCTTGCCGCGCTCCTGCACCGAAAGATGGGTACGCGCGTCCGGAGTGATCTGCTGCAATACGTCGAGCCGCAGCGGCGTGATCGCGCGCACTCGCGTAAGTGCGTCGTGCAGCCGCCGCAGCCGGATCGGCTTCAGAAGATAATCCACTGCGTGCAGCTCGAAGGCTTTCAAGGCGTGGTCGTTGTAGGCCGTGGTGAAAATCACAGACGGCGGCTCGGCCAGCTTCAGCAAGTGTTGGGCCACTTCGAGACCGTCCATTTCCGGCATGCGAATGTCCAGCAGCACCACGTCGGCAGGGGTTTCCTCGAGAAGCGCAAGGAGTTCGCGACCACTCGCGGCCTCGCCCGCGAGCTCGAGCGGAAAGCTGCCGGCACAATCTTCCAGAAGATCCTTGATGCGGCTGCGCGCCGGCGCTTCGTCGTCGGTAATCACCACACGCAACGATTGCGGATGCTTGCTCACGTTTCCTCCCTCACGTACGGAAGCGTGATGCGCACTTCGTAGTATCCGTCGCTGGTGCGGGTTTGCAGGCTGGCTTCGGCATCGAAGTGCAGCGACAGCCGCTCCCTGATGTTTACAAGCGCCATTTTGTTGCCGGTGTGATGACTGCCCGCCTCGCGGTACGGATTGCGCAACAACATTTGCACCCGGTCGCGATCGCTGGAGATCTGGATGCTGATGACCCCGGGCTCCATCGACGGTTCGATGCCGTGATAGACCGCGTTCTCCAGCAACGGTTGCAACAGTAGCGGCGGTACCAATGCGTCCGCGGGCATCTTGTCCACCTGCCACTCCACTCGCAGGCGATCGCCCAAGCGTAACGTTTCCAGCCCGAGGTACTGGCGGCACAGTTCGACTTCGCGCTCGAGCGGCACCAGATCGCGGTTGTCGGCCATCAGCACGCGGAACAGGTCGGCGAGGTCTTCAAGCGCAGTCTCGGCGCGGCGCGGTTCGCTGCGCACCAGGGACAGGACCGCATTGAGGCTGTTGAACAAGAAATGCGGGCGAATGCGCGCTTGCAGCGCCTGCAGTCTTGCCTCCGTCAGCGCGGGCGACAGTATCCGGCTGCGCAAATTGAAGTAGGCGAGCACGAGCAGCGTGGCCACGGCGGTAAAGAAACAAGTGCGCGCCAACTCGGGCGTACCCGGGCTAAACACCGCCCAGGTCGCAATCACCACCAGGGATGCAATTCCAAGTTCGACGGCCACGATCACCACCACCGTGATCGGGTAATCGAGCTTGTGCAACGAGCGATCGGCGAGGCCGAGCAGAAGCAGCGAGAGAATGACAATCGGCTGCGCCAGTGCGGAAATGCTCAGCCACTGATCGAGCATGTCGTACCAGTTCGAGGATTTCAGCGCGGCTGCAAAGACGGTCATCGCAATGACGATCACCAGCAGGCGCAACATGACTCCAAGATTGCGGAAATTCGGAACAAGGTTCGGGTAACGATTTTGATTTATACTTGCCATCGGCTGATTCAAGCCAAAAAATCACGCCAGAACAGGCGCTTAACGTAGTCATTGTGAACAGGGCAAGACCTTAATGCAACCTAAGGAAAAACCCGCGGTCGACGCCGGTAAACCCTGGTCCGGCCGTTTCAGCGAACCGGTCGCGGAACTGGTCAAGCGCTATACCGCGTCGGTCGAATTCGACAAGCGGCTCGCGGAGTTCGATATCGCCGCTTCGCTGGCCCACGCGCGCATGCTGCATGCGGTCGGCGTGCTCACAGCCAAGGATATTGCCGATATCGAGCGCGGCATGAATGCGATCCTCGGGGAGATCCGCCAGGAGAAGTTCACCTGGTCGGTCGATCTGGAGGATGTTCACCTGAATATCGAGAAGCGGCTCACCGACCTGGTCGGCGATGCCGGCAAGCGGCTGCACACCGGGCGTTCGCGCAATGACCAGGTCGCGACGGATAT
>CAZKNV010000168.1:0-4951 GCA_964554145.1 uncultured Burkholderiaceae bacterium | reverse complement strand
ACTCGGCACGCACCTGATCGATGATCGCTTGCAGCCGCTCGATGTAGCTTTCGGCGATGTCGGCCAGCAGATGCTCCTTGTCGCGGTAGTAGTGATACATCAGCGCCTTCGATACGCCGCCTGCGCGCGCAATATCGGCAATCGTTGCGGCAGCGTAGCCCTTGTCCGCGAACTCGCGCGCCGCCGCGTCGCGAATCGCTGCGCGCTGCTTGTCGAATCCGGCGGCCTTGGTCCTCGCCACGATCACCTCGCGTCGTACGAGATCACGACCCGCTCGGTCAGCGGGTACGACTGGCACGTCAAGACGAAACCCTTGGCCACTTCATGCGGTTCCAGCGCATAGTTCTTCGCCATCCTGACCTGCCCTTCGAGCACCTTGGCGCGGCATGTACTGCACATGCCGCCCTTGCATGAGAACGGCAGATCGATGCCCACGGCCCGCCCTGCATCGAGAATCGAATGCTGTCCCGGCATGAAATCCACTTCGCGCCGTACGCCATCGATGATCAGCTCGATATGCGACTCGGCAGCCTCGGTGTCATCGATCGTCTGCGCTGAGTCGGTCGGGATGCCGAACCGCTCCACGTGTATGTGTTGCGCAGGAACTCCGGCGGCGATCAGCGCAACCTCGACTTCGTCGATCATGGTGAGTGGCCCGCAGATGAACGCCTCATCGATCGTGTCGGGCGGAACCAGCGATTCAAGAAATTGCTTGACCTTCACGGCGTCGATTCGGCCGTTGAAGAGCTCGACGTCCTGAAGCTCGCGCGAGAAAACGTTGTACAGGCTGAAGCGCGTCAGGTAGCGGTCCTTCAGATCTTCCAGCGATTCGTGAAACATCACCGATGACTGACGCCGATTGCCATAGATCAGCGTAAAGCGCGACTTGGGCTCGCGCGCCAGGGTCGTGCGGATCAGCGACAGCACCGGCGTAATTCCGCTACCGGCGACAAAGGCCGCGTAGTGCTTGCCGTGTTTGCTGTCGAGCGGCGTGAAGAAGCGGCCCTCGGGTGTCATTACATCGATCTGATCACCCGGCTTCAGCACATCGTTCGCCCATCGCGAAAACTTCCCGCCGCCGACCTTCTTTATCGCCACACGAATTTCGCCATCGTCGAGGCCGGAGCAGATCGAATACGAGCGGCGCAACTCCTCCCCTTCGAGCGTCGTGCGCAATCCGAGATGCTGGCCCTGCACGAATCGATATGCGGGTTCAAGCTCGGGCGGAAGATCGAACTTCACGCTGATGCAGTCGGGCGTCTCGCGCTGAACCTCTGCAACACGCAACGTGTGATACCTGGGACTCATTACCAGTCGCTATTCGGGTAGACGCGTTGCAGATACTGCATCTCGGCGAGCAGAGGTCCCATATGCTCGCTGTGCCGGCCTGCGTTGCCGTGCGACAAAAACGCGGTTCGATCAGGAATCTGCAACGTAGCAACATCGAGCACCGGGCGTACCGCAGCATGCCAGCCGACCTCCAGCGTTGACCATGCGGGACCAATCGCTGCGCCGGATGCAGCGTTATCGGTTTCCGACGCGCTGAAGAACTCCGCGGTGTACGGCCACAGCAGATCGAGCGCGCGCTGCATGAGCGCCTGCGATTGTTCGGTGCCATCGCCCAGACGGACCGTCCAGTCGGCGGCATGCTGCACGTGATACCGCGTTTCCTTAAGACTCTTGGCGGCGATCTCCGCGAGCTGCGCATCGGTCGATGTTCGAAGCGCTGTCCAGAGTTCGCGTTGCAACGCAGTGAATAAGAAGTTGCGCACGATCGTATTTGCATAATCCCCGTTCGGCAGTTCGACGAGGGTGACATTGCGGAACTCGTTTTCCGCGCGGTCAAATGCGAAGTGATCTTCGTTGCGCGCGCTGCCTTCAAGCGCGCCGGCGTGCGTGTACAGCGAACGCGCTTGACCGATCAGGTCGAGCGCCACGTTTGTCAGCGCGATGTCTTCTTCGAGTACCGGGCCATGCCCACACCACTCCGATAGCCGGTGACCGAGGATCAATGATGAGTCGGCGATGCGAAGGATGTAGTCGACGTGCGCAAACTGGACCCCGGCCTTCGCCGGGGTGACGATGCTGTTTCCAATCGCTTCGCTCTTGGACATCATCGTCACATGTGCCCGACTTCATCCGGCAACGTATAGAAAGTCGGATGCCGGTAGATCTTGTCTGCTGCCGGATCGAACATCTCGGACTTCGCGTCCGGATCGCTGGCGACAATGTGGTCCGCCCGCACGACCCAGACGCTGACGCCTTCCATGCGGCGTGTGAACACATCGCGCGCATTCTTCAGCGCCATCGACGCATCGGCCGCATGCACGCTGCCGCAATGTTTATGGTCAAGGCCGTTGCGGCTGCGAATGAACACTTCCCACAAAGGCCACTCTTTGCGATCCATATCGGGGCTATGCGGCGATGCAATCGCGACGGCGCTGCTTTTCTGCGTGCGCCAGCGCGGCCTCGCGCACCCAGGCGCCGTCGTCCCATGCCTTGACACGATCGGCCAGGCGTTCTTCATTGCATTGGCCTTTGCCGTTGACGACGTTCCAGAACTCGTCCCAGTCGATCGGGCCAAACTTCCAATGGCCGGTTGAGTCGTCGAACTTCAAATCCGGATCAGGTAGCGTCACACTGAGCAATTTGGATTGCGGCACCGTGGCGTCGACGAACTTCTGCCGCAGCTCGTCATTGCTGATGCGCTTGATGCCCCATTTCATCGAATCACCGCTGTTGGTCGATTCGCTGTCGTGCGGGCCGAACATCATCAGCGACGGCCACCACCAGCGATTGACGGCGTCCTGGACCATCGCGCGCTGATCGTCGGAGCCCTTCATCAAGGTCAGCAACAGGTCATAGCCCTGCCGCTGATGAAACGACTCTTCCTTGCAGATGCGAATCATGGCGCGCGCATACGGTCCGTACGAACAGCGCGTCAGCGGTATCTGATTCATGATCGCCGCGCCATCGACGAGCCAGCCGACCACGCCGATATCGGCCCATGTTTCCGTCGGATAGTTGAAGATCGACGAATACTTCGCCTTGCCCGTATGTAGCGCCTCGATCAATTCGTCGCGCGATACGCCGAGCGTTTCGGCCGCCGAGTACAGATACATGCCGTGGCCGGCTTCGTCCTGCACCTTTGCCAGCAGGATGCACTTGCGTTCGAGCGTCGGCGCGCGCGTGATCCAGTTGCCTTCCGGCAGCATGCCGACGATTTCCGAGTGTGCGTGCTGACTGATCTGCCGGATCAACGTCTTGCGATAACGTTCCGGCATCCAGTCCTTTGGCTCGATGAAATCGCCGCGTGCGAGTTTTGCCTCGAATTCGGCTTCGTATTGCGCGTCGTTCTTCACCGATGCTTCGTCGTGCTCGCCGGACGGAATGTCCATCGCTTGTGTGTACATGCCTCGCTCCTCGTCACCCCGGCCCCGGATCGGAGTCCGGGACAGGCTCCGGCCGGGGCCGAATTGGATCCCGGCCTTCGCCGGGAAGACGGCGCATCGTCATTTCTGCCGCCGATCGACGATGCGCTTGGCCTTGCCCATCGAGCGCTCGATCGCCATCGGCGTTGCGAGTTGCGCGCTCGCCGATAATCCGACGTATGCCTTGATTGCCCGCTCAAGCTTTTGCGCAGCGGCACAACGCGCATCCTCGCTGCCGCTTGCAAGCTGTGATCCCATCTCGACATGGACCGTCAACTCGTCAAGATGTGCAGGCCGTGTGACTTCGAGCGTGTAATGCGGTTCGAGTTCGGGCTGCTTCAGGATCAATTCTTCGATCTGCGTCGGAAACAGATTGACACCACGAATGATCAACATGTCGTCCGAGCGGCCGGTGATCTTCTCGATGCGCCGCATGCTGCGCGCCGATTTGGCAAATGAGGGCGGCAACAGTCGCGTCAGATCGCGCGTGCGATACCGGATCATCGGCAGCGCTTCCTTCGTCAACGATGTGAAAACCAGTTCGCCCTTTTCGCCTTCGGGCAGCACTTCACCGCTGTCCGGATCGACGATCTCGGGGTAGAAGTGGTCCTCCCACACCGTCAGCCCGTCCTTCGTTTCGATGCACTCCTGCGCGACACCCGGTCCAATGATCTCGGACAGCCCGTAAATGTCGATCGCATCGAGCGACGTCTTGGTCTCGATGGCCTCGCGCATGGCTGCGGTCCATGGCTCCGCGCCGAAGATGCCGATCTTCAGCGAACACGTCT
The DNA here is from genome assembly GCA_964554145.1 of uncultured Burkholderiaceae bacterium. GTDB lineage: Bacteria > Pseudomonadota > Gammaproteobacteria > Burkholderiales > Burkholderiaceae_F > JACCZX01. The sequence goes on along the minus strand of CAZKNV010000168.1, from coordinate 732 downwards.
TCGGGTCGACGCCCTGCCTTTGCATTTCCTCGGCGATCGCCAGCATGTAGGACGGCGTCACCATGATGATCTTCGGTTTGAAATCGACGATCAGCTGCACCTGCCGTTCGGTCATTCCGCCGGACACCGGAATCACCGTGCAGCCAAGCTTTTCTGCGCCGTAGTGCGCACCCAAACCGCCGGTAAAAAGCCCGTAGCCGTACGCCACATGGACGATGTCACCGCGCCTGCCGCCGGCGGCGCGAATGGAACGCGCCATCACGCTCGCCCAGGTGTCGATGTCCTTCGCGGTGTAACCGACGACGGTCGGCTTGCCGGTCGTTCCGCTCGACGCGTGAATGCGCACGATTTTCTGCTGCGGCACCGCGAACATGCCGAACGGATAGTTGTCGCGCAGATCATGCTTGGTGGTGAAAGGAAATCTGGCGAGGTCAGCGAGCGATCTGACGTCAGACGGTTTGACCCGCGCCGCGTCGAACTTCGCTCGATAGTGCGGCACGTTGTTGTATGCGTGCGCCAGCGACCAGCGCAACCGCTCGAGCTGCAGCGCCTGCAATTCGGAACGCGCATTCGGGCCCACGCGCTCGATCGGCTCGAGATCGTCCGTCATCACAGATCCACCACGGCCTTGCCCTTCATCGTGTGCGAACGGCCCCGCATCACAACCACGGTCTTGCCGTGCTGATTCGTGACCCTGATGTCATACACGCCGGTGCGGCCGGTCAGCGCGAC
>CAZKNV010000167.1:0-4972 GCA_964554145.1 uncultured Burkholderiaceae bacterium | reverse complement strand
CATGATCACCGACGCCTCGGTCAATCCCAGTCCCGCACCGCCGTACTCCTGCGGGATCAGCGCGGCCAGCCAACCGGCTTTCGTCAGGGCCTCGACGAAGGCTTCGGGGTACGCCCGGTTTTGATCGATCCTGCGGTGGTATTCGTCGGGAAACCCGGCGCACAGTGCGCGCACGGCATCGCGAATCTCCGGGTGGCGATCGGCGGTGGTCTGCAACATCGATAGGTCTTTCATGCCGTTTCGACCGTGGCCTGCATCGCAAGCGCCCCATCATGCGCGCGCGCCCACAGCGAGAACCTGCCGTCGGATTCATCGCGACCGCACAAGGTAAACACGTGCAGGTCGAACAACGGGCTGACCGCCTTGAACGTGAAGCGCTTCACTCGCGCTGCGGGACGTTCCACGCGCAGAAGGTCGAGCAACAAGGTGGCGATCAACGGGCCATGCACCACCAGTCCAGGATAGCCTTCTGCATCGGACACGTAGGGCCGGTCGTAGTGGATGCGGTGGCCGTTGAAGGTGAGCGCCGAATAGCGGAACAGCAGGACCGGATCGGGCGTCACGTTGCGTCTGAACGTCTCGTTCTCCTGCGCTGGATGAGTTGTGGCAGCAACTGCGCCAGGTTGCGGAGCATCGCGATAAACGATGTCCTGCTCTTCGGTCAGCGCGATGCCGTCGGACGTGCTGAACTCATGCTGCACGCCGACGAACACCAATGAACCGCTGCGCCCGGTCTTGGATTCGACGCTGATGATCTTCGACTCGCGCGTCACCGCGTCACCGATCCTTAACGGCCGATGAAACTGTAGCCGCCCGCCGGCCCACATCCGGCGCGGTAACGGCACGGGTGGAAGAAAGCCGCCGCGCTGCGGATGGCCGTCGCGGCCGATCTCGCGCTGAAGCGCGCGCGGCAGGAAGTACAGCCAGTGCCACAACGGCGGCAGTGCTGCGCCGGGGCCCGGTGCGCCATCGTCGATGTCGAGTGTCGCGGCCAGCGCCGCCGCCGGCGCGGCGGTCACTTCGTCTACACGACGCTCGCTCCGGCCGATCCAGCTGCGAAGCCGGTCGAGGCCTGGCTTGTCTAAAGCTTCCACCGTTCTCGCCGTTGTCGCACCGCCGCGCAGCGTACCGCGTTGGGGATCGGCCTCGGCTTATGCTTGCGCACCCTGATCACGAGGAATAAAAGAATGTCGATCCCGATGTATGCCGCGTCTGTCCCCGTATTCAAGCAGATGCTCGGAAGCCTGAGCGCGCTGCTGCAAAAAGCCGAAGCTCATGCGGAGCAGCGCAAGATCGAAGCCGACGCGCTGCTGCTCGCCCGGTTGTCGCCCGACATGTTTCCGCTGCGCCGCCAGGTGCAGATCGCGTGCGACTTCGCGCGCGGGGTCTCGGCGCGTCTGGCGGGCGTGGAGGTGCCATCGTCTCCCGACACCGAGCAGACGTTTGCCGATCTGCAGGCGCTGATCGCGAAGACGCTCAGTTTCGTCGACAGTTTGTCGCAGTCGCAATTCGATGCCAGCGAATCGCGCGAAATCGTGACCCGCCCCGGAACACCGAAGGAAAGGCGTTTTACCGGCCAGGCGTACCTGTTGAGCTACGGTCTGCCGCAGTTCTTTTTCCACGTGACGACGGCCTACGCGCTGCTGCGTCACAACGGTGTCGCGCTCGGCAAGCCCGACTACATGGGTGCGTATTAGCTCGGCGCTGCGTTTCTACTGCGAGCCGCTACTGTCCGCTATTTTGCAAGCCCCATCCGCTTCGCGCCTTCGGTGTAGATCTTGACGCGCTCCTTCATGAAGCCATCCATCTGTTCGACGCCGACATTGACCAGCTCGAAGCCGCTTTTCGCCGCCAGCTCCTTCATTTCCGGATCATTGTTCAGCGCAGCGAATAAATCGGACATGCGCTTGCGCTGCTCGGCAGTGGATGACTTCGGCATGCCGATGCCGCGATAGGCGCCGTCGATCCAGTCGACACCCAGCTCCTTGAACGTCGGCACGTCGGGCAACAGCGGATGGCGCTTGTCCATGGCCACGGCGAGCGCTCGCACCTTGCCCTTGTTGTTGACGGCAAACGCGGTGTAACTCATCGCGCCGTCGACATGCCCGGCCATTACGGAGGTGGTCATGTCGCCTGTTCCCTTGTAGGGAATGTAGGTGGTCTTCACGCCGAACGCAGCGTTCAGCCGCTCGTGCGCCGCATGGTTCGCCGAGTTCAGACCCGAGCCGCCAAGGCTGAGCTTGGCCGGATTTTCCTTTGCGAACTTGACGAAGTCCGCAAACGACTTGATCGGGCTTGCATCGCGCACAACCAGCGCATCCGGCGTGTAGTGGTACCAGAACACGGGCGTCACATCATCGGTCTTGTATTGCACCTGGCCTTCGAGCGGCTGAAACACGATGTGCGGCAGATTGACGCCGACGATGTTGACGCCATCGGCCGGCAACGAGTTCATCTGCGCCCACATCAGCCCGCCACCCGCACCGGCCTTGTATTGAATGATCGTGTCGATCGCGGGACATTTCTTCTTCAAGACGACCTGCTGGTGCCGCGCTGACAGATCGGACTCGCCGCCGGGCGGGAATGCCTGCCAGTACAGAACATTCTTCTCGGGACACGGCTGCGCGAATGCGGCGGGTGCGATGATCAGGCACAGCAATGCAATCAGCGGTCTCATATCGGGCGTCTCCTTGGTGAGTTCTGGCGAAGAGCTTAGGCTGAGGCGAGTCTTCTGTCACTCAGCAGACACAACCAGTCACAGCCAAAAAAAGCGGCGCCGTGAAGCGCCGCGATCTGCACATTGGTAATACGGTTTACTTGCCGTACTTTGCCTTGGCATCGGCAATGCACTTGTCCTTGGCGGCACCGGTAAGTGGATCGCATTTTTCACGCGCTACTTTGTAATCGGCATCGCGCTTGGTGTCTTTTGCATCAGCCTTCGCAACGGTTGTCTGGCGCGCGGCCTTTGCGTCGGCCCTGGCCTTGGTTTCAGCAGCTTTGGCAGCCTTGACGCAAACGTCCTTGTCGTTGCCGGACTTTGGCGCGCATTGCTCCTTGGCCACCATGTAGGTCGCTTCGGCGTCAGCGATCACAGCTTTCTCGCGCGCTTTCGGCGTGTTCTCATAATCCGCGTCGGCACGTGCTTTCGCGCGTTTCTCTGCGGCCTTCGCCTCTGCGGCGCAAAGATTTTTGGGCTGCCCCGATAGCGCACCGCACTTTGCCTTGGCGGCTTTGTATTCGGCGCTGATGCGATCCTTGCTGGCCCGATACTCGTCCTTGGTGACGGCGACGGCAGCGCCCGCCATCAAAATCGCGGCAGTAAACGCGGAAATCTGCGCGTACGCGCGCATGCTGGTTCGATTCATCGATCCTCTCCTTGTTGTTGGAATCCACGTGGGTAAATGGCCTGACCGCTGGACGGCCATAGCTTGTAGCGTAACGCCGGGCTCGACATATGCGTTTACATCGGACCAAGAGGCCCGATCTAGACGTCACGCACGCTGACACCGCGCCAGAATGCGATGCGCCCAGCGATCTCGCGTGCCGCGTCTTTTGGTTCGACGTAGTACCACGCGGCGTCGCGATTCGTTCGACCGTCGACCTGCACGCTGTAATAGCTCGCCGTGCCCTTCCAGGGGCAAACGGTCTTCGTGTCGCTAGGCACCAGATGCTCGTGCCGGATCGCAGTCTCTGGAAAGTAAGCGTTACCTTCGACCATTACGACGTCATCCGATTCGGCCAGCACGGCGCCGTTCCACTCTGCGCGTTTCACTTGAAGCCCCCTCGATATTGCGCGTATTAGACCGCACCAAGGTAAGCTTCGTCCGGCCCACCTAACCCTAAGGAGAGTTTCCTGGCCAAGCCCAACTACTCGTTTGAGAAGCGTCAGCGCGAGATCGCGCGCAAGAAAAAACAGGACGAAAAACGTCAGCGCAAGCAGCGCGCGGCCGACGAGCCACCGCCCGTCGATCAACAAACCCAGCCCACACCGCCCGAAACCGATACCGCCGCCTAGAACGGCGCCTTTTTTAACGATCGAATTGCGGGTGAATCGCACGGCGCTTGGGTGCCTCGCGATTCGAGTTCTTCTCGCCGGACTGGAAGGGTACGCAAACACGTTATGTTTGCGGCATGTATCACGGCGAACGACTGAACAGCGTTACGCATCTGGCCGGCACTGCGCTGGCCATCGCCGGCTCTGCCGTGCTGATCGGCCAGGCGAGCGAACAGGGCGACCCCTGGAAGATCATTTCCTTCAGTACGTTCGGCGCGGGGCTGGTGCTGCTGTACGCCGCCTCGACGCTGTATCACTCGCTTCGCGGCCGTGCCAAGGCAGTGCTGCGCAAGCTTGACCACGCGGCGATTTATCTGCTGATTGCAGCCACCTATGCGCCGTTCATGCTGGTCAGCTTGCGCGGTCCGTTCGGTTGGACATTGTTTGCGGTGATCTGGGCGATGGCACTGGTTGGCATCCGCTGCGCGTGGCAGCGCAACGACGGCAGCGATCCTTCACCGATACCGTATCTGATGATGGGATGGACAAGCGTCATCGCATTCGTGCCGCTGATCGATAAGCTTGGCGTGACAGGTCTGGGATGGCTGGCCGCCGGCGGGGCGCTGTACACCGCGGGCATCCTGTTCTATCTGAACGACGGGCGCTGGCGACACGCGCACGGCATCTGGCATTTGTTCGTGATGGGCGGCAGCGCCAGTCACTTTGTGGCCGTGCTGTATTTCGTCAACTGAGCTAGGGCCTGTTCACCCTAAAACGTGAGTGCGAAAAGCCGATTGCGGATGCAGTGCTAGGCGTCGTGAGCGCCGTTGGCTGATGCCAACAAGCGAAGCGACAACGACGCAATGCGCCCGCAATCGGCCTTTCCCTGCGGGTTGGGTCGAAATGCGGCGTCCGCTTTGGCAAGCGGCTTGCGAATGGAACCACCATTCGACAGCGCCGCTCTTCGCGCAGCCATCC
>CAZKNV010000166.1:0-5011 GCA_964554145.1 uncultured Burkholderiaceae bacterium | reverse complement strand
GCCTACCAGCACCAGATCGACCCCGCCAGATCGCATCAGATGGCCTCCGGCGCTATCGACGACGAGCGTATGCGGAACGCCGTGCGCCGCCAGCTCCCAGGCGGTCAACAGCCCCTGGTTGCGCGGCCGCGTTTCGCTGACCCATACGTGCAGTGGCACGCCGGCATCGTGCGCCTGGTAGATGCCCGACAGTGCGGTGCCGTAGTCGACCGTTGCCAGCCAGCCGGTGTTGCAATGTGTCAGCACCTGCACGCGACGATTTCCGGCGACGTGCACCGCGCGCAGCAGGTCAGCCGCATGACGGCCGATCGATTGATTCAGGGCGACGTCCTCGTCGGCAATGCGCGCCGCCTCGAGCCATGCCGCTTGCCGCCGCTGCGCGACCGGCAGCGGCGCCAATACGGCCTGCATCCGGTCCAGCGCCCAGCGCAGATTCACGGCAGTCGGGCGCGCGGCATTCAAGCGCTTGTGCGCATCGGCAAGCTGCGCGTCGCTCGCACCGTCGCGCATCGCCAGTGCCAGTCCGTAGGCACCGGCCACGCCGATCAGTGGCGCGCCGCGCACCGCCATCGTGCGTATCGCGGCAAGCATGTCGTCGACGCCGGCTACCGTGCGCGTGACGAATGAGTGCGGCAACTTGGTTTGATCGACGATGCCCACCGCATCGTCGCCGATCGGCCAGATCGAGCGATAGTGAGTTGCGCCGACGTTCATGCAGGTGTTTAAGCAACGGGCTTCAGGGACGAGGCTTCGGGCTTCACGTTCAGCGCCAGCACATTGCCGAACACCGCCAGCGCGATGCCGAGTACCGTAAGCCAGCGCCAATCGTAAGCCTCGAAGATCGACGAGACAAACAAGGCAACGACAGTCGACATCACGCCGACGTAGACGGAGTGCGCAGGCCCGATGCGGGCCAGCAGCGCAAAGTAGGCACCGAACGCAAGCACCGAGCCGAAAATGGCCAGATAACCGACTTCCGGCGTAGCACCTGCGAGCTGAAAGGTGATCGCGTACCAGGTCGTACCCCAGATGAGCACGCACACGGTAAAAAGCGCGGTAACGTTCATTGAAACAAAACGGCCCTGCGCTGGCAGGGCCGTCAACGTTGAAACGAGGCGCGGTTAGAAGCGATAGCCGATGCCGAGCGTGTACGCATCGACGTCGTACTTCGGATTATTGTTGTCCTTGCCTTCTGTGCGGTCCCAATCGAAGCGGGCGTGCCACTGGCGCGTAAAGTCGACGGTGCCGCCTAAGCCGTAAATGAAGCGGCCTTTGGTTTCGCGCGACACAGCGTTGAAGAATTCAACCGTCCCGTCGGCATGACGAACCGCGGCATTGCCAACAAACTTGGCGGTGACGGCGCCATATCCTAGCTTGGCGTGCAGCCCCACCGGCCCGAGGGGCGCGCGCAAGATTGCCGACAACGCAAAAGCGTAGGTGCGGCCATCAGAGGCGCTTGGCAGCGGCGTGCTATCGGGCGGCGGATTCAGTAAAAATCCGGGCTTGTGCGCCTCACCGAAGTGAAGGAATGAGCCCTCGATGCCGATCCACGGCAGGAACATGTAGCCGGCTTGCAGGCGCCACGCCTGGTCGTCTTCATCGCATTCAAAGCCGGGCGGCGTAGCGCCGCAAAAATCGTGGTACCGCGAGATACCGTAGCCGCCGCCGATGTAGCCCTTCGGCTCCTGCTGTTGCTGTGCCGACGCCGACAGCGCTGCACCTGCGAATAACGCTCCAACGATCAACTTGCGCATTCCCACTCCCCAGTAAAGTTCGGCGCAGTCTAATCAGACCTCCGGCTGCGAGCAACGTCAACCGTACAATGTTTGCGTCATGTCTCATTCGTCACTCATGATCCGCTTCGTCGTCGGTCTGCTGTGTTGCGCCTGGTTTCCTCTGATTTTCATCAGCGACAGTTCCGCGCAGGCCAACGATCGCCGCGGCTTTTTATGGGAAGTGCGCAAGGGCAAGCAGGTCGGCTATCTGTTCGGCACGATCCATGTCGGCCGCCCGGAGTTTTATCCGCTGCCGCCTTCCCGGCTTGCGCAGCTGCAGCGCGCCGACGCAATCGTGCTCGAGGCCGATATTTCGGATTCCGCGCGCGCAATTGCTGCCACGCAGAAATACGCGCTTTATCCGCAGGAAGCGCCGGGGCTGGAAACTCGGTTGAGTCCGGAGCTGCGGCAACGGGTCGAAGCCGTGCTGTCGCGCAATCAGCTCGACGTTGCTCCGATGATGCGAATGAAGCCGTGGATGCTCGGCAGCGTGCTCGCGCTTTTCGAGGCGGCACAGGCCGGCTACGTGCCGGCGCTATCGGCCGAGGCCTATCTGATGCGCTTGGCGAAAACCGGCGGCAAGCCGATCCTCGAATTTGAAGGGATCGAGCAGCAATTCGAGCTGTTCGAAAAGGCGCCGTGGGAGACGCAGGTGGCGTTTCTGGAAGAAGCGCTGAAGGCGGTCGAAACGCGCAGCGCGCGGCGCGAGATAAACCGGATCGTGCAGGCGTGGGAAACAGCCGATCGAGCCTCGCTTGAGCGCTTGCTTGTGGAAATGCGGACGCAATCTTCGATCGGCTCGCGCTTCACGGTCGATACGATCCTGCTGGGCCGGCACCCGCGAATGGTGCGCAAAATCGAAACCCTGATGGCTGACGGCAAGACATATGCATTTGCGGTCGGCGCGCTGCACCTGGTCGGCCCGCAAGGCCTGGTTGAAATGTTGCGTGCGCGGGGCTATACGCTGACCGAGCTGTAACGCGGAAGTACCGGCACCTCGCTATGCCTGTGGCCAGAACGCGTAGGCATCCATCGCCAGCACGCCGGCTTCGACTCCGGCGTCGATGCGCTCGACACGCGGTCGTTCACCCGCGGCGCCCAGCGCAACGAACAGTGGCATGAAGTGTTCGGGCGTCGGATGCGCACGCGCTGCGTGCGGCGCGACTTCGCGCCAGCGCACCAGCGTTGCCCGATCGTCGCGTCGCAATGCGTCGGCTATCCACTCGCGAAATTCGATCACGTACGGTGCTGCTGGCGCATCGGCTTCGGCGCCTGAATCGCCTTGCATCGAGCGCATCCACTCGCGCAGGTTATGCGTCAAGTGGCCGGAGCCGACGATCAGTACGGCCTCTTGCGCCAACGGCGCCAGCGCAGCGCCCATCCGCAGATGATGCGCGGCATCGAGTGACGGCTGAATCGAAATCTGTGCGACCGGAACATCGGCGTCCGGGAACATGCGCCGCAGCGGTACCCATGCGCCGTGATCCAGGCCGCGGCAGCCATTAGTCGTCGCCGATAGGCCACCAGCGTGCAACAGCTGCAGCGCGCGCTCGGCCACTTCCGGCGCGCCGGGGGCGGGATATCGAATCGTGTAAAGCTCCGGCGGAAAGCCGCCGAAGTCGTGGATTGTTTCGGGCTGCCGCGCGGTCGACAGCATCGGCAGCTCGGTTTCCCAGTGCGCCGATGCCATTAACAGCGCGGACGGCCGCGGCAAAGTTCGGCCCAATTCGGCCCACCGCTCGCCCGCACGGCCGGCATTGACCGCGTGCATCGGCGAGCCGTGCGAAATGAACAGGGTCGGCAACACAGCCATCGGCTACTTAACAAGCCCTTCGGCCTTCAGCGCCTCCTGCACGTGCGGCCGCGCAGCGACGCGCTTCATGAAGCTTTGCAGCGCCGGCCAGCGCGCCATATCGATGCCGGTCGATTTGGCCCAATTCGTAACCGTGAACAGATAGGCATCCGCCACCGTGAATGTCGATCCGGTCAGGTAGTCCTGATCGCCCAACTGCTGTGCGATCCAGTCATAACGACGCGCGATCTTGTCGCGCTGCTTGGTCTTGATTTCATCCGGCGTGCTCGGGTCGAACAGCGGTGAATACTGTTTATGCAGCTCGGACGTGATGAAATTGAGCCACTCCTGCAGCTTGTAACGCGCCATCGTGCCGTTGGGCGGCGCCAATCCGCTCGCAGGTGCCTGATCGGCGATGTATTGCACGATGGCCGGGCCTTCGGTCAAGCGCGTGCCGTCGTCCAGCTCGAGCGTCGGTACATAGCCCTTCGGATTGACGGCGTAATAATCGCCGCCGCCATCGATCTGATGGGTCTTCGTGCTGACCTTGACCGGCGTGAACGCCAACCCGGCTTCGCGCAACACGATATGCGGCGACAGCGAGCAGGCGCCGGGCGCGTAATAAAGCTTCATTTGTTCTCCTTATGAGGAAGCCGTGCGCAGATGTGCGACCGACTTGCGATTGAAGATGGATGACAGCGCGTAAGCGCCATCGCTGAGCAGGGCTTGCGCCAGCGCCGCCGCACTCAGGAACGCCGGATATTCCCAGCCTCCGTCGGGCGCGGTAAAAAGCCAGCCATTCGGAAAGTGTGCCCAGGCCGCACCCAGCAGTATCGGGATCAGCAGCGCTGCGACCCACCGCGTTCCGATGCCGAGCAGGATCATTGTGCCGCCGACCAGCTCGGCCGCGAATGTTGCGTAGGCCAGCGCGCCGGGTAATCCGAGCGACTGGAAGAACTGCACCGTGCCCGGCAGCGTAAACACGAAAAGTTTGAGCAGTGCATGCGCAATGAACATCGCGCCCAACGCGATGCGTAACGTCAGCGCGGCATAGGGAGCAGTGCGAGAGTCGATCATCAAGCTTCTACTTTTTGTTGATCAGGACGGGACGCACTGTAGATAGATCAAACGGCGCGATAAAGCGGGCTGTGCGCAAATGTTTATCCCGAAATACGGGAGAATGCGGTGATGGACCGCTGGGCTGCGATGCAATCCTTTGTTCGCGTTGTCGAGAGCGGCAGCTTCGTCACGGCGGCGGACCGTCTGGCGCTGTCGACATCGTCGCTGTCGCGCCAGATTGCCGAGCTGGAACAGCACCTTGGGGCACGCCTGCTGAATCGCACGACCCGGCGGCTGTCGTTAACCGAGAGCGGGCAGGCGTTCTATGAGCGTGCCGTGTCGCTGCTCAATGACCTGGCTGAGGCCGAGGCCATCGCCGGGCAAT
>CAZKNV010000165.1:0-5020 GCA_964554145.1 uncultured Burkholderiaceae bacterium | reverse complement strand
CATCAGCTTCGAGTTTTTCCCGCCGAGAACGCCGGAAGGCGCCGGCAAACTGCGCACCGTGCGGACGCAGCTTGCGGACCTGCGGCCGGAATACTTCTCGGTCACCTTCGGCGCCGGCGGTTCGACCAAGGAGGGCACGTGGAACACCGTGATGGAAATGCATGGCGAAGGCTTGACCACGGCGCCGCATGTTTCATGCATGGGAACGACGCGCGAACAGGTCGCGCAACTGCTGAGTGCGTATCGCGAAGCGGGAATTCGTCGCGTGGTCGCGCTGCGCGGCGATTTACCGTCCGGCGCGCCGCGCGGCGCGGGCGATTTTCAGTATGCCAATGAACTGGTGGAATTCATCCGCGCCGAAACGGGCGACTGGTTTCATATCGCAGTCGCGGCGTATCCCGAATATCACCCGCAATCGCGTTCGCCGGCCGACGATCTCGAAAGCTTCGTTCGCAAGGTAAACGCCGGGGCCGACTCGGCGATCACTCAGTACTTTTTCAATTCCGATGCGTACTTCCGGTTTGTCGATGAAGCGGCGGCGCAGGGCTGCTCGGTGCCGATCGTTCCCGGCATCATGCCGATCGTCACCTTCACGCAGCTCGCCCGGTTTTCCGACGCGTGCGGCGCCGAGATTCCGCGCTGGATTCGCAGGCGACTCGAAAGCTTTGGCGACGATCGAGCGTCGGTTCGTACGTTCGGGCTCGAGGTCGTCGGCAATCTGTGCGAACGATTGCTAAAGGCCGGCGCGCCTGGCCTGCACTTCTACACGCTGAATCAAGCCGAGCCGACTGCGGAGCTCTGCCGGCGGCTAGCCTGAAGCGGAGCACGGCGCGCTTTTTGACGAGCGGCGCTGACCGCGCAGCCATGCGGCCAAGCGCTGCACGATTCCCTTGACTGCGGTTGCGATTGCCAACCGCACCTTGATCGGTTCGACCAGCTGAATCCGTGCAGGGCCAAGTGCTTCGATCACCGCCAGTCCGCGCGTGGCCAGGCTCACCTCTTCGCCGCTCGCCAGGAATGCGTCGCGCGGGCTGCCTTCTTCGGTCAGCCAAATCCGGCCATACAGGATGCGTACACGCTCGCCTGGAACGGACGGAAACGGCACCAATGTGCCGCCGGGCAGATCAAGCGTTCTGAATACCGTCGATTCGCGTTTCATTCGTTACTCCCATGCATTACACGCATGCATTAGATTCCCCTGGCCAAGAGCAGACAAACGAAAAGATCGCAGTTGATGCATGCGCTTATTGCATGTATGGTGCGGCAATGACGACGCCGCGTCGCTCCACGCCATCTCGCCGCCGGCGGCCGCTCAACTTGACCGCGCTGCGCGGCTTCGAGGCGTCGGCACGGCGGCTGTCGTTCACGCTGGCAGCCGCCGAGCTGAACCTGACGCAGTCATCGATCAGCCGGCAGGTGGCGGCGCTCGAGCGCCAGATCGGCAAGGCGCTGTTCATCCGGCGCACACGCGCGCTCGCACTGACTGCCCCAGGCCAGCATCTGCTGCGCGCCACACAACAGGCGCTCAAACAGGTCGATCGTGCAGTCGATGAAATCCGCGGGCCAGGCAGCCCGACGCGCGTATCGCTGACGACCTACGCGTCATTTGCTTCGCTGTGGCTGGTGCCGCGACTCGCGATGTTTCAGCGCGACCATCCCGAGATCGAAATTCGAATCGACGCCGCTGACCGCTATATCGATCTGGAAACAGAAGGCATCGATATCGCGATTCGCTGGACCCGGCCGGAGCGATTGCCGAAGGACGCGCTATCGCTATTGGAGGAAGACGTGATGCCGGCGCTATCCCCGCTGCTGCTCGAACGCAGCGGAATCAGACTGGCGAAGCCGCAGGATCTGTTTCGGCTGCCATTGCTCGAGATGGACGATTCGATGCCCCCGTCGGTCAGCAGCAGTTGGCCTCTGTGGTTCGGATTCGCCGGCGTGCGCGAAACTCCGCCGGCGCCACGGCTGATGTTTACGTTTATCGATCAGTCGATGCAGGCGGCCGTGCGCGGCCAGGGCGTTGTGCTCGCGCGCACTCCGTTTGTTGACGATCTGGTTGCAAGCGGAGACCTGGTGACGCCGTTTCCGAAGCTCAAACTGCGAACCGGCTATCGCTATGCATTGATCGAGAATCTTCAAACACGCGATGCGCCGCACGTGGCTGCGTTTCGCGACTGGATCCGCGCCGAATTCGAGCGGGGGCCGTTGCGGCAGACATAGGTCGGTGATTTAGTACAGCGCAGCGTCCGTGATCACCACGTCCATTTTCACATCGTGCGGCTGCGGGTTGATCGACTCGACCCTGGTCGCTTCGAATGCGATGCCCACAACGAGCGGCCACGGCACCAGCGCCGTCAGCGTGCGGTCGTAGTAGCCGCCGCCGTAGCCGAGTCGAAAGCGCTTTTCATCGAAGCTGACGCACGGGATCAACAGGCACGCCGGCCGCACCACGCGGCCCTGCGCCGGAACCGGAATGCCGAAGCCGCCCGCCTGCATCGGAGCGTCCGCGGTCCACGCATGGAATTCGAGGAGCTTGCCGTCGATGACCGGCAACGCCGCGACGCGGCGAGAATCCAGCGCAAGCCATTGCGCAATGACCGTTCGCAGATCAGGCTCGCCGTGGATCGGAAAATAAAACCCCACCACATGCACATCGGCTTGCCGCAGCCAGTCGGCTGCGCGCTGCTGCAAAGCCGATTCGAGCAGTTCGCGGTTACCAAGCGTGTTGCGCGCCTCGATCAACCGTGTCCGCTGCAACTTCCTCTCAGCTTGCTTATCCAACCGCCGTTCCGTTCCTATGCCAAGAATAAGCACTGCGCTTTAGTCGCAATTGCGGCCCGCCCCGCGCAGCGCGTGATCTAATCCCGTCCGATGAAACTTCGTCTTGCAGTCTATACATTCATTGCGCTGTCGGCAGTCGCGCCGGCACTCGCACCGATGACAGTGCTCGCGGCACCGGCGCGCGGGCCGGCTGCATCGTCGAGTGACCTGTCGGTTACCGACCAGGCTTTTCTAAGCGCTCGCGATGCCGTGCGGCTGGGCGATCGTGCGCGGCTTGCGCAGCATGCAGCACGCCTTTCCGAACATCCGTTGGCGGTCTATCTGGAATACTGGCAGTTGCTCGCCCGGATTCAACTCGGTGAGCCGGGCGCGGCGGCCGACGTTGCTCAGTTCATGAGCAAGCATGCCGACACCTACATCGCCGACCGGCTGCGGTTCGACTGGGCATTGGAGTTGGCAAAGCGCGGCGATTATCCGGGACTCGAACGCGAAGCCGCGCAGCTCTTGCCCGGATGGTGGACCGACGACAGCCAGTTGCTCTGCTATCTCGCGCTGTCGAAGTACCGCAAGGCTGCCGCACAGCAGGCCGACGTGTTTGCGCGCGATGCTCGCCAGTTGCTCGCGAACACGAAGAACTCAGCCGGCGACGGCTGCCTCGAGTTGACCGAAACTTTGCTGGCCGACGGCCGCGTCTCGATCTGGGATCGGGTGCGCGCGCTGGTCGAGCAGAATCAGTTCGATACCGCGAAGCGTATCGGCGCGCGCGCACTCGATCAGAACGGCCGACCGGTCGATCAGAAGATGTTGACGCAGGCGATCGACCGGCCCTCGGCATGGCTCACCGCGCACGAACGACGGCTGACCGAAGTGCAGCGTGAACTGGCGATGGTCGCAATCGTGCGGCTCGCACGCGATAACCCGCAGGACGCTGCCGAGTATGCAGGCTCGCTCCACCTGCTCCTCACCGCCGAGCAGCGCGGCATCGTATGGGGTCGCATTGGCCACATGGCGGCCCTGCGACTGATGCGCGAAGCCCACGAGTGGTACCGCCGCGGCGGCGAGCACGTCGGCGTCGGCCCGGATGCTGCGCGAGTCGATGAGGTCCTCGAGTGGCAGGTGCGCAGCGCATTGCGCGCGAACGACTGGAAGACGGTCAAGACTGCGATCGATCGCATGCCGTCCGTGTTGCGCGACGAGCCCGCGTGGATCTACTGGTATGGCCGCGCGCTGCATCAAGCCGGCCGCCCGGCCGAGGCGCAGGATCACTTCGCGCGTATCGCGCAGCAATTTCATTTCTATGGCCAGCTGGCTGCCGAAGAACTGGGGCAGGCGATCGCATTGCCGCCGCGTGCTGAAGCGCCGACCGCCGAAGAGGTCGCGCCATTTGAAGCGAATCGCGGCTTCGCCCGCGCGTTCAAGTTCTACGAGCTCGGTCTGCGAGTCGACGGCAATCGGGAATGGAACTGGCAGATGCGCGGATTAAGCGATCGCCAGCTGCTCGCAGCGGCCGAGTTTGCGCGTAAGCGCGGCGTGCTCGATCGCATGATCAACACATCGGATCGCACCAAGACCGAATTCGATTTTGCGCAACGCTTTCCGGCGCCGTTTCGCGATTCGCTGATTCAGTATTCAGCGCCGCTCGGACTCGACGAAAACTGGATCTACGGTCTGATTCGTCAGGAGTCGCGCTTCATCATGGATGCGCGATCTTCCGTCGGCGCCAGCGGATTGATGCAATTGATGCCGGCGACCGCGCGCTACGTCGCAAAGCGTTTGAACGTGCCGAACTTCACGCCGGCACGCGTTAACGAACTCGACGTCAATCTGCAACTGGGCACCGGCTACCTCAAAATGGTGCTCGACGATCTGGATGGCTCACCGGTGCTTGCCACGGCGGCCTACAACGCCGGGCCCAGCCGCCCGCGCGCATGGCGCTCGTCGCTCACGCGGCCGGTCGAAGGCGCGGTGTTCGCCGAGACGATTCCGTTCAATGAAACGCGCGACTATGTCAAGAAGGTGATGTCCAACAGCGTTTATTACGCGGCGCTGTTCGATGACAAGGCGCCGTCGCTCAAGGCGCGGCTCGGAACGGTTTCTCCGAAGGTTGCGGGTACTACCGAACTTCCGTAGTTTGCTCGTGAGGCGTCGCGGCGCGCAAGCGTTGGGCGGAACTGCATGCGTAGCGCGCAAGCGTTGGGCGGAGCTGCCCTGCCTGGACGTCGGTCGCTTCGCGACT
>CAZKNV010000164.1:3724-5036 GCA_964554145.1 uncultured Burkholderiaceae bacterium | reverse complement strand
CGCGCTTTCGGCGAGTTGTACGAGCGGCACGAGCGCGCGATTTACCGCTTCTTTATGCGGCAAGGCGCGGCAACCGCGGTGGCGGATGATCTGTTGCAGGAAACCTGGCTCGCGGTGGTGCGCAATGCCGCGAACTTCGAGCCGCGCGCAAAGTTCACGACATGGCTTTACACGGTGGCGCGCAGCAAGATGATCGATCACTGGCGCGCGCGCGAGGATGCCGTTTCGCTGACTTACTTTACAGGCGACGCTGCCAACGATTCAGGCGAAGCGGTGCTCGATATTCCGGCCGGCGACGCGCATCGGCCCGACCATCAGGCAATGGCGCGCGCCGAGGCGCGTGCGTTTCTGGCGGCGGTCGAGACGCTGCCGCCGGAGCAGCGGGAAGCATTCCTGCTGCAGGTTGAAGGCGGCTTGTCGCTCGAAGAAATCGCTGCAATCACGGGCGCGGCGCACGAAACGGTAAAAAGCCGGTTGCGGTATGCGATGAGCAAGCTGCGCTCGGCGATGGAGGCATGGCAGTGAACACAGACCGCGACGATGATCTTGTGCGTCGCTATCGCGAAGCAAGCGCCGAGTTGGACGAGCGCCCGGCCGCGTCTGCCCGCGCGTCGATATTGGCGGCAGCCGCGCGCGAAGCCGGCGCGAAGCCTGCCCCAGCAGGCGTTAAGCAGGGGCCGGTCGATGCTGCAGCGTATCGCCGCAGCCGCCCGCGCTGGCCACTGGCGGCCGCGGCCGCTGTCATGCTGTCAACACTGGCGGTGATGGTTGCGATTCGCACTGATGAAGAGATGCCTCAATTCAGTGCTCCAGCAGAACCCGCGCGCAGCACCGTGGAAGAAGTGGCACCGGCGTCGCCGCCGGCGGATCCGGCGATCGAACAGCCGCAGCGCAAACCGAACGCGATGGATCAGGCATCACCGGAGAATCGGCAATCGACGGTGCGCAGCGAACGTCCTGCTGCACGAGCCCGGCGTGAAGGCGACGGCTTTGCGGACGTGCCGGGTGAAGCGAAACTCACGACGCCTGCGCCTGCAGCGGCCCCGCCGCCTGCGACGGCGCCTGCCAACGCGCCGGTCGATGCGTCTCCACCGTCACCCCCCGAGCCCTCGGCGAGGTCGAAGCTGCGTACTGACGAAGCCGAAGCTGGCGCAGCCAAGCAAGAGCGTCCGATCGATCAGGTCGGTTCAGACGCACGACGCGACGCGGCTCGAGGGGCAGCGCCGGCTCCATCACCGTCGATCGCGGCACAAAGCGAGCTCAGCAAAGCCGATGAGCCGGCTGCCGCATGGCTCGAGCGAATCATCAAGCT
>CAZKNV010000164.1:0-3624 GCA_964554145.1 uncultured Burkholderiaceae bacterium | reverse complement strand
GACTTGACCGTGCCGAGCCAGCACCACTGATCGAATGCATGCCACTGCTCCTGAAATCGTTCGGCGCTTCGTTCGACCAGTGCAATCGCGTTCGCATGCGGCCATACCGGCAACAACCACGGCAGCATCAGTTCTTTCAGACGTGCAGCGTGCTCATCGCGGTGCTCCGCACCTACGCACGCACCGCGACAGCGCCTCAATTGATGATTAAAGCAAGGCGCGCCGTCGGCAGCCTTCTTGCGTCTGCCCTCGAGCCCGATCGTCTTAAGACAGAGCTGATGTTCGGCAGCCAGCCCGGTGATCCAGCGCCGCGCCGATGCGCGCGATCCAAACGGCCCATAACAGCGGCCGAGCTGCGCCGGGTCGAACGCATTCGCCCTGGTCACCGTCATACGCCCTTCATCGTCGAAGCCAACCAGCACCTGATTCAACTTGCGCCGCGCCGCCACGTTATGCGCCGGCAATCGTGTCTTAATCAACTCCGATTCGCGCAGCAGCGCGCCCAGTTCGCCGGCGGTTTCCTCCCAATCGAGCCGGTGAATTTCCTGCGACAACCGCAGCTCGCGCGCTGCACGATGTTCGGCATTGAAGTGACCCGCCACACGCGCGCGCAGATCGACGCTCTTGCCGATGTAAATCGGATGTTCGTTTAATCCGTAAAACAGGTATACGCCGGGCGCGTGCGGCAGCGCGTCGATTGCATCGGGCGGCAGGTTCGATGGCAGCGCCGGCCGCCTCAGCAGTTCATGCACTGCCAACTCGATCTCCGTCGACGGATGCCGCTCGGCCAGCTTCTGCAGCAATCGCCAAAGCACGCGCGCATCGCCGAGCGCACGATGCCGTTGCTCGCCGTGCAGATTAAAGCGCTCGATGATCGCGTCGAGCGTATGCGGCGATCGGTCCGGGTACAGATAGCGGCTGAGCCGCACCGTGCACAGTGTCTTCGCAGCGTACGCAAGCCCGGCGCGGCTGAACTCCGCCCGCAAAAATCCGTAGTCGAAGCGCGCGTTATGCGCGACGAAGATCGCACCTTCGAGGCGGTCGAACAACGGATGCGCTACATCGGCGAACGACGGCGCCGATCTCACCATTTCGTTCGTGATGCCCGTCAGCCATTGAATCTCCGCCGGGATCGGTATGCCGGGGTTGACCAGCGTGGCCCATTCGTCGACCCGCATGGCACCGCCATCGAAATCGACTCGCACCACGCCGATCTCGGTCACACGCTCGCGCCCGGGGCTCGATCCGGTCGTCTCGACATCGACGAAGGCAAGACGGGGAGCGAGCGTCGGAAACATGGAGTAGGCCCTGATTATCGTTTAAGCGAGACGGGCATACTGATGAAACGGAGACCGGAGTGACGAAAATGGCATCGCCGGAAGCTGACAAAACCGCGCGTCTGGACGCGGTCGTCGCATTGATCAACGAGCGCAATCAGAGCAACGAACGCGCGCCGTTGGCGACGTTTGCGCGCGGATATTTTCAGCGTGCCGACCCGGAAGACATCGCGTCGCGCAGCGTCGAGGACTTATATGGCGCGCTGCTTTCCCACTGGCAGTTTGCACGCAAGCGCGAAGCCGGCAAGGCGAAGGTCCGCGTGCTTAACCCGGGCGCCGGCGAACACGGGTGGTCGTCGCGCCATACGGTGATCGAGATCGTCAATGACGACATGCCGTTCCTGGTCGATTCGGCCTCGATGGAAGTTAATCGGCAGGGACTCGCGCTGCATTTGATCGTGCATCCGATTTTCGCGGTCGAGCGCGATGCGAGCGGTACGCTGAAGACGATCGACCTGCGCGAGCGCAAACCAGATTGGCCGCGCGAATCGTTCATGCACATCGAAGTCGACCGGCTGGCAGATCCGGCGGCACGCGCCCAACTGGCCGAGGGCATCGAGCGCGTACTCGGCGATGTGCGCTCCGCGGTGACCGACTGGAAAGCGATGATCGCGCAGCTGCGCGCGGTCATCGAAGAATTCGATCGCTTAGCGATGAGCGCCGGGCCGCCCCAAGCTCAGCGCGTGCCTCCGCGGGGGGCGGGCGCGCAGCGACCGGGGGCGCATCAAGACTCGCCGCCGTTGCCGCGCGAAGAAATCGCCGAGAACCGCGCCTTTCTGCAATGGCTCGCCGAGGACCATCTGCTCTTGCTCGGCTATCGCCGCCATGATCTGACGACCGTCGACGGCGAGCTCACCTTGCGCCTGGTGCAGGGCAGCGGGCTCGGCATTCTGAGTGAGTCCGAAACGGGTTCTTCGGTGTCCGCCAGTTTCGCCGTACTGCCGCCGCAAGCACGCGCCACCGCGCGCCAGCCCTCGCCGATGATCGTGGTGACGAAGGCGAATTCGCGATCGACCATCCATCGGCCGGGTTACATCGATTACATCGGCATCAAGCGCTACGGGCCCGGCGGCGAAGTGATCGGCGAGCAGCGCTTCGTCGGTTTGTTCACATCGGTCTCATACAGCGCGCGTGTGGCCGAGGTTCCTGTAGTGCGCGGCAAGGTGCGTGAGGTGATCGAGCGTTCGGGCCTCGCTTCAGGCAGTCATCTCGGCAAGGCGATGACGCACGTTCTGGAAACGTTTCCGCGCGACGAGTTATTTCAGATCACCGCCGACGAACTGTATGAAATCGCCACCGGCATCGTGCAACTCGGCGAGCGGCAACGCTTTCGCCTGTTCGTGCGCCGCGATCCGTTCGAGCGCTTTGTTTCGTGCCTGATCTTCGTACCGCGCGAAAACTACACAACCGATCTACGTCGTCGCTTTCAGCAGATTCTGATCGAAGCATTCGACGGTTCGACGGCCGACTTTGACGTGCTGCTGACCGACGCCGTGCTCGCGCGCATTCACGTCACGGTGCGTACGGCGCCCGGCAAGGTACGCGACGTCGATCTTCGCGCTATCGAAGCGCAATTGGCCGCTGCGGCGCGCCGCTGGGAAGACGACTTGCGGCAAGCGCTGAACGACGAGGAAGGCGAGGCGCGCGCTGCGCCGCTGTACAAGCGCTTCGGTTCGGCGTTTTCGACTGCGTATGAAGAAGCAGTGTCACCGCGGCAAGCGGTGGCGGATATTCGCCGCCTCGATGCGCTGGATACGGCAGCGAAGGGCCTTGCGCTTAACCTGTATCGGCCGCTCGAAGGCCATGCCGGGCATGGCCGGCTCGGGTTCAAGCTGTATCGCAGCGGCGCGCCGATCGCATTGTCGGATTCGTTGCCGATGCTGGAGCGCATGGGCGTGCGCGTGCTTTCCGAGCGCGGCTACCAGGTGCTTCCGGAAGGCGGCGAGCCGCTGTGGGTGCACGATTTTTCGCTGCAGCTGGCCGGCGCCGACGATATCGACGCCGAAGCGATCGCACCGCTGTTCGAGGAAGCGTTTGCGCGCGTGTTCGAGGGCGCGGTCGAGAACGACGACTTCAATCGCCTGGTATTGCGCGCCGGCCTTGCCGCCGATGAGATCGTGGTGCTGCGCGCCTATGCGAAAGCGATGCGGCAAACCGGTTTTGCGTTGTCGCAGACATTCATCGAGACGACGCTGGCGACGCATCCCCGCATCGCTCGCATGCTGGTGGCGCTGTTCAAGCTGCGCTTCGATCCGGCGCAGAAATCGCCAGCGGCAAGCGACCGAGG
>CAZKNV010000163.1:0-5088 GCA_964554145.1 uncultured Burkholderiaceae bacterium | reverse complement strand
CGGAGCGGATCATCGACTTGCCGGCCATGATGCCGAGGATCGTGACCGACGCGCCGACGATGCCGGTGGCCGCGGCGAAGATCGTCGCGACGAACATGACGGCCAGATACAGCGAGCCGCGCACGCGCGAGAGCATCTTCTGCACGGCATCGAACAGGCGCTCCATCAGGTTCGCCTGCTCCATCATGATGCCCATGAAGACGAACAGCGGCACCGCGGCGAGCGTCTGTTCCATCATCGTGCCGTTGAACTGCAACGTCAGCAGATAGAAGACGAGCTCGCCGAAGCCCCAGTAGCCGAACGCGAGTCCCAGAAAGATCAGCGTGAACGAGATCGGGAAGCCGACGAAGATGCCCGCCAGCATCGCCACGATCATCACGAGGCCGATGATTTCCGGGTTCATATCGGCCACTGTCCCTTGCGCGCCGCGTGCACGCTCTTCAGAAGCTCCGAGATGCCCTGCACGATCAGGAACGCGATGCCTATCGGCAGCGCGCTCTTCACGGGCCCGAGCAGTGGCATCCACGCAGTATCGGTGCCGCGCTCGCCTCGCTCCACCGAGATCCACGCCCACTGCGAGGCCACCCACATGAAGATGATCATCGCCGGGAAGTAGCAGAACACATAGAGCGCGGTATCGATGCGCCCCTGCGTTTCGACCGACCACTTGCGATAGAGGAAGTCAGAGCGGATATGCACGCCTTTTGAGAGCGCGTACGCCGCGCCGAGCACGAACATCGCGCCGTAGATCATGCGGCTGATGTCGTAGGCCCACAGGGTCGGCGCGGTAAAGAAGTAGCGTGCGAAGACCTCGTAGGCCATTGCGAACATCAGCGGCAGTGTGAGCCAGCTCACGGCGCGGCCTATCCACAGGCTGAGCGTGTCGATCGCCACGATGGTGTGCGACATCCACCTTGGCATGTCTTCGGGCAGGTGGTCATGCGAGTCAGGCCGCCGGCCGACGATCATCTCGTCGGTGAGGTTATGAGGTTCCTGCATCGTCCTCTCGTCTTTTGAAGTGCTCGGCGATTGCGGCGTGCGCGCCCCGCCTCGGCGCGCCCGTCAGGTCACGTCCGGTGAAGCGCAGCAATGGAATGACACGGACCGCAGACGCTTCCGCAGTCCGTTGTCGAAGGTCGCTACTTCTTCTTCTTGGCCAGCTCGGCCGCGTAGGCGCCGCCCATGGCCGCGTTCGCCTTCTGCGCGCGCGCCCAGAACGGAATCGCAACATCGGCCCAGGCTTTCTGGCTGTCCCAGACTTTCTTGAAGAACGGATTCGCTGCGGCGTTCTTCTCGAAATTCTTCAGCGCCGCCGCGCCGTACTCCTTGAAGTACTCGGGCGGCGTGTCATGCAGAATCACGCCGTGTTTCTCGGTGAGCTCCTTCAACGCTATGCCGTTCTCGTGAATCCGGTAGGCCACCGTCTTCATCAGCGAAGCGTTGGCGGCGACTTCGATCGCCTTCTGCTGCAGCGGCGTGAGCTTGCGCCAGACATCGCCGTTGATGTACAGGTCGGCATTTACCACCACTTGGTGCAGGCCTTCGAGGTAATAGTGCTTCAGCACCTTGTGAAAGCCGAAGGTCATGTCCGGCTTCGGGCAGCACCATTCGGCCGCGTCGATCACGCCTTTTTCGAGGCCCGGCAGAATATCGCCGCCACCCATTGCTACCGAAGCCACGCCGATGTCGTTGTAGATCTGGCCGGGGATGCCGGGGGGCGTGCGGAAGCGCAGCTTGCGAAAGTCCGCCATGCTGTTGATTGGATTCTTGAACCAGCCCAGCGCTTCGGGCCCGACCGGCTGCAGGATGAAGCCTTTAACGTTGACCTTCATCTCCTTCCATAACTGATCGTACAGTTGCTGGCCGCCACCGTAGAGGAACCAAGAGACCCAGGCGAAATTGTCCATGCCGACACCTGCACCTGCGGCTGGCGAGCCGAAGAGGGTAGCTGCGGGATGCTTGCCGGACCAGTAGTGCGTCCACGCGAAGCCGGCCTCGATCAAACCCTTGTCGACCGCGTCGAGCGTATCGTTGACTGCGACTATGGCACCTGCGGGCAGCACTTCGAACGTCACGCTGTTGCTGGTGAGGGCCGCCACGTCCGCCGCGAACTCTTTGAGCATCGTGACTTCATCCGCCGAGGTCGGAATGACCGACTGCACACGGATCTTCACGGTCTTGCCCTGGGCGAAAGACACCGCAGGTGCAAGCGCCACGCCAACGGCCAGCACAACTGTGCCGATGAAACTCCATCGATTTCGGGTCATTCAGATCTCCTTGTTTGTTAGCGGCCGATCCGTTGCCGGCACGTCAGGTTGTAGGAGCCGCCGCACGGCAGCAAAGAACCGCTTACCGGGCTCATTGGCTTATAAGAGAGCCTATGTAAGCGTTTGCAGCGGACAGTAGTCGCGCTTCCAAAAAGCGTCAAGCATGCAGCGCCGCAACGACGGCGCCGGCGGCATCGACGTGCCACAAGCGCTTTCAGCGCTGGTGTAAAGTCGTTGCGATGAATCGCTCCTCGAGCCCTCGCCTCGCCGACGTGGCGCGTGCCGCGGGCGTCTCGCTCGCCACCGCTTCGCGCGCGATCTCCGAGCCGGATATGGTCCGCGAGAACACGCGTGGACGCGTACTCGAGGCCGCTGCCATGCTGAGTTACGTGCCGCACGGTGCCGCACGAGCGCTGGCCACACGGCGCACGCGCACCATCGGCGCAGTGTTTCCACCGGTCGACAATCCGATCTTCGCCAGCGCTACGCACGCGCTCGCACAGGAGCTGTCTGCGGCGGGCTACACGCTGCTGCTTGCAAGCCACGACTACGATCTGAACGCAGAGCTTGCCGCGACGCGGGCGCTGGTCGAGCGCGGCGCCGACGGCATCGTGCTGGTCGGCCTCGATCGCCTTCCGGAGACCTATGGCGTGCTCGCGCGCGCGGGCGTGCCGTACGAAATCACGTGGTCGCTCGACGGCGCGGGTCATCATCATTGCGTGGGACTGTCGCATCACAACGCATCGATGCGCGTGACCCAGCACCTGATCGACCTCGGGCACCGCCATCTCGCCGTTATCGCGGGTGACACGCGCGGCAATGATCGTGCGCGCGAGCGACTGGCGGGCGTGCGCGATGCACTCTCGGCGCGCGGCTTGAAACTGCCGGCAAAGCGAGTCATCGAAGCAACCTTCTCGCTGGCGCAGGGACGCGCCGCACTGTCCACGCTACTCGAGCGCGCGCCTGGATTCACGGCGGTGATCGGTGGCAACGACCCGCTTGCGATCGGCGCGTTGCTCGAATGCCGTGCACGCGGCATCGATGTGCCGGGTGAGCTGTCGATCGCGGGCTTCGACGACATCGAACTTGCCGCCGAGCTTGCGCCGGGACTGACCACCGTACGAGTGCCTTCAGCGGAGATCGGGCGCGCAGCGGCGCAACGTTTGCTCGCTCGGCTCGCAGGCAAGCGAGTGCCGCAATTGAAGGAGATGGCAGCGCCGCTGATCGTGCGTGGGACGACGGCGCGCCCGCTGAAGACGTAGCTCTAATGGGAGCTTGAGACGGTGTTTCCCTCTCCACGCCCCTCCTCGAAGTGCCACCCGAACACATCTTCCGCCAGCGTAATGGCGGTCACCAACGCGACCAGCGCGCCGCTCAGCGGAAGCACCATCATCGGCGCACGCTTGGGTAATCCGCCGAGTTCCCAGTATTGACCCGGAACATTGAGTGCGGCATCGAGGCCGAACCAGAACAACAGCACTCCGAAGGTAAACGTCATTGCCCGCCAGGCGAACCGCAGCGCCAACACCGTTTTAGGTGTCAAAAACTCGTAGATCCCTTCCGACGCGATATCTTCCCGATCCCGCACAGCCAACGCGTACGCAAGCAGCACGAGCCAAATATTGCAGAACAACGAAATCGTATCGCCCCAGAATGGCGGATCATGGAAGACATAGCGCATGACCACGGTGTAAATCGTGAATGCCACCATCAGCACCAGCAGCGAGCATGTGAACCACGTGATCGTCGAACGCACTATGCGGTCGACCACGCGGAACCAACGAGGAGCCTGCTTTGCGTTGACCGCGATCGTATTCATTGGACCAGACCCAACAATCTGGGCACGGTGAGCGTCAATGGAGGAATTGTCAGTATCAAAAACATCACCGCGATTTCCACCAGCAGGAACGGCATGATCGCGCGTGCAACTTTCTCGATCTTCTCGCCTGCAATCGCTGCGGCCGTGAAGTAACACACGCCAACAGGCGGCGTTACCGAACCCATGATGAATCCAACGCTTAACAGCAACGCGGCCTGAACCTCATGCAAGCCCGCTGCCACACAGACTTTCACCAGTGTTGGCCCGAGCACGATGACGCACGGAACCGGCTCGAGAAGAGTTCCGACGACCAAGATAAAGGCGACCAGGACGATCCCGAACAGCACCGGATTCGCCGCGAACTGCAGCAGAAATGCTTCCAGGCCCTGCAGAGCGCCGATCCGGTTCAGCAACCAGCTGAATGGACCACTCGCGGCAATGATGATGAACACGGACGACGTGATCTGATCTTGACTGATCTGAATAGCGTCGTTCCAATCACTCGGGATTTCAGCGTGCGGTAAAAAAAGGCTCCAGTGACAAAGGCCACGAGAACGGCGATCGCTCCGGCCTCGGTGGCAGTGAAAATGCCGAACACGATGCCGCCGATGATCACGAGCGGAATCAGCAGCGCGGCCCACGCACCCCACAGCGCCTGCCACAGCGCGCGAAAGGTGAATGGCACTTCGTATCGCCCCCACCCGCGCTTGACCGCGTAAAGGTAGACCTGAACCATCAGCAACAGGCCGACTAGTACCCCGGGGATGATCCCTGCGGCAAACAATGCGCCGATCGATAAGCCCATCGTGCTTGCGAGGAGCACGAGCAGGATGCTGGGCGGGAGGATGCCTCCGATCGTCGAGCCGAT
Organism: uncultured Burkholderiaceae bacterium; assembly: GCA_964554145.1. Taxonomy (GTDB): domain Bacteria; phylum Pseudomonadota; class Gammaproteobacteria; order Burkholderiales; family Burkholderiaceae_F; genus JACCZX01. The sequence continues at coordinate 134 of CAZKNV010000163.1, read as the reverse complement.
GGCGGTGATGGCCGCCGCAAATGGTCCGGGGTAACCGGCCTTCTTCATCGCCGGGATCATCACGCCGCCGATCGCCGCAACGTCGGCGACCGCGCTTCCGTTCATTGCCGCAAACATCATGCTGCCCAGAATGT
>CAZKNV010000162.1:0-5140 GCA_964554145.1 uncultured Burkholderiaceae bacterium | reverse complement strand
ATCGCGACGATGCGGCAGATCCGCAAGCTGCCGCGCGGCCGCGATTTGCCGATGGTAGCCGTCACCGCGAAGGCGATGAAGGGTGATCGGGACAAGTGCATCGAGGCCGGCGCATGGGATTACATGGCGAAACCGGTTGACCCGGCGCACATGCTGTACGTGCTGCGAGGCTGGTTGTGTCGCTGACAGGGCAGGCCGGCGATTACGACTCCGCTGCTGCCGAGCGCAGCAGCATCCTGGTCGTCGACGATCTGCCGGAGCAGCGGCTGGTACTCGAGACGATCCTCGCTGACCTCGGCCAAAACCTGGTGTTCGCGAACTCGGGAAGCGAAGCGCTGCGAGAAGTGCTGAAGCGCGAGTTCGCGGTCATTTTGCTCGACGTCAACATGCCGGATATCGACGGCTTCGAAACCGCGACGCTGATCCGCAACTACAAACGCTCGGCTCATACGCCGATCATCTTCGTGACCGCGTATGCGGACGAGATACAGACTGCGCGCGGCTATTCGCTCGGCGCGGTGGACTACATCCTGGCGCCGGTGGTGCCGGAGGTTCTGCGCTCGAAGATCAAGGTCTTCGTCGAGCTCAACATCATGCAGCGGCAGGTGCGCCGCCAGGCGAACGAGAGGATCGCACTGGCGGCCGCTGAAGCGGCTCAAAGAGCGGCCGAACAAAACACGTTGCGGTCAAACTTTCTGTCGCGCTCCAGCCGCGTCTTGAGCGCTTCGCTCGACATCGAAGTCGGCAAGCGCAGCTTGCTGGAGTTGATCGTGCCCGAGATCGCCGATGCGGCGACGCTGGTGCTGCTTGACGACGCCGCCAGCTTTGACCGCGCATTGAACTACGAGCTGAATGAGTTACGCACTTCGTTCAAATTTTCCGAATGCGAGTTCGGCAAGCTTGCGCCGGCCGTAAAGGATGCGCTGTCGGTTGCTTTAACGACCGGAAAGCAGATCGCCCCCGGTCCCGATCGCCGCTCGCGAGCGAGCGATACGCCGTCGACACCTGGCAAGCAGGCGGTCGTCGTTCCGTTGCTGGCGGGTGAGCGATCGCTCGGCGCGATGTGGGTCCGGCTGAATGACGCGCCGGAAACTGCGACGCTGCTCGAAGAACTCGCGACCCGCGCGGCCGTCGCGTTCGAAAACGCTCGTCTTTACCGCAGCCTGCAGGCCGAGGTGCTGGAGCGGCAGCAGGCGGAAACGCTGCTGCAGGAGGCGAATCAGCGCAAGGACGAATTCCTTGCGATGCTGTCACACGAGTTGCGCAATCCGCTGGCGCCGATCCGCAATGCGGTCGAGGTGATCCGCATGATTGCGCCGTCCGAGCCCAAACTTAGTTGGGCCACCGACGTCACCGAACGCCAGGTCGGTCATCTGACGCGCTTGATCGACGAATTGCTCGACGTCGCGCGTATCAACCAGGGGAAAATCGTTCTGCGGGCGGAGCCGATCGATCTGCTGGAAGTCGTGGCGCAAAGCGTCGAAACTGTGCGTCCCTTTATCGATTCCCGGCGTCACGTGCTGACGCAGAAAATTCCGCCAGGGCCGATCTGGCTACGCGGCGATTCTGCCCGCCTGTCGCAAGTGATCTCGAACTTGCTGAACAATGCCGCGAAGTACACCGAAGAAGGCGGCGCCATCCATCTTGCCGTCTCGCTGGAGGAAGGCCACACCGCGATCACGGTGCGGGACAACGGCATCGGTATCGACGCTCACTTGTTGCCCAAGGTGTTCGATTTGTTCAAGCAGGGCGAGCAGTCATTGGACCGCGCACAGGGCGGACTAGGCGTCGGGTTGACTCTGGCGCAGCGCCTCGCGCAGCTGCACAACGGGAGCATCGAAGTGTCGAGCGGCGGCGCCGGAATGGGCGCCGAGTTTCGCGTGTTGCTGCCATGCCTTACCGAGGTGAAGCAGCTGTCGAACGCCAGCGACGACGCTATCGCGGAGATCCAACCCGGAGTCAACTGCCGAGTGCTGGTGGTGGATGACAACCTGGATGCCGCCGAGACGGTGGCGGTATTCCTTGAACTCGCGGGACACCAGGTCAAGGCGGTCACCGACAGCATGCAGGCGCTGGCTTGCGCTCCGGTTTACGCGCCGGAGGTCGTCGTGCTGGACATCGGCTTGCCGGTGATCGATGGCTATCAGCTGGCGCGCCGGTTGCGCGCGACCGAGCAGACGCGGGCGTCGCTATTCATCGCGTTGACCGGCTATGGACAGGATGCCGACCGCGAGCGTGCACTGCAGGCGGGCTTCGACCGGCACCTGGTAAAGCCTGCCGATCCGTACGAGCTCGCGCGAATAATTGCCGACTGGCGGGCGGCTCTGCCGCCTGAAAAAAGCCTCGTAATCAACGCTATCGCTCGCTGATTTCGCGTTCGCGCCCGCGAGCGTCAAGCGAGAGATAAAATTCGCTAATGACACTCCTCACCGAGCTTGCGCCGGATGCCGGCAAGAAAAAGGGCGAAGCCAAGACCGGCAAGGTCTTCAAAAAATTTTCCATCACGCCAGTACCTGCGCATCAAGCGCTGAAAAAGCCCGAGTGGATCCGCGTCAAGGCAGGCTCGCCGGCGACGCGCTTCTACGAAATCAAGAACATTCTGCGCGAACACAAGCTGCACACGGTGTGCGAAGAGGCTTCGTGCCCGAATATCGGCGAATGCTTCGGCAAGGGCACGGCGACGTTCATGATCATGGGCGACAAGTGCACGCGGCGCTGCCCGTTCTGCGATGTCGGCCACGGCCGGCCTGATTCGCTCGATGTGGATGAGCCGCTGAATCTGGCAAAGACGATCGCCGCACTGAAGCTCGCGTACGTCGTCATCACGTCGGTCGATCGCGACGATCTGAGGGACGGCGGCGCGCAGCACTTCGTCGATTGCATTCGTGCCACGCGCGAGCTGTCGCCGGCAACGCAGATCGAAGTGCTGGTGCCCGATTTTCGCGGCCGGCTCGATCGTGCACTGGCGATTCTCGAAGCCGCGCCACCCGACGTGATGAACCACAATCTCGAAACCGTGCCGCGGCTGTATCGGCACGCACGACCTGGCTCCGACTACACGCATTCACTGAAGCTGCTGCAGGACTTCAAACGGCTCGTGGCGGGCGTGCCGACCAAGAGCGGCGTCATGGTCGGGCTCGGCGAGACCGACGACGAAATTCTGCAAGTCATGCGCGACCTGCGTGCGCACGATGTCGACATGCTGACGGTCGGCCAGTATCTGGCGCCGACCGCGCACCATTTGCCGGTGCTGCGGTATGTGCATCCCGACACGTTTCGGATGTTTGAATCCGAAGCAGCGACAATGGGCTTCATGCACGCCGCATGCGGGCCGCTGGTGCGTTCCAGCTACCACGCCGACCAGCAGGCGCATTTGGCCGGCATCAACGCCAAGTCCATCGCTTCAGGCGCACCCACGTCGCTTTAGGCAAGTTTCAGCAGCGCAAGCGTTAGCGCCCTGACCGGCACGAAATATGCCGTTGCTGTGGAACTGTCACATATAACCGCGCGCAACCAACATGCACGAAGTCAATGTTCCCAACGACGCTCTTGTCGTCATCGGCGACGGCGAGAAAGCACTTTTCCTGCGTAACAAGGGGAGTCCGCAGGAACCCAGGCTCGAAGTCGAGGATATTCTCGGACACGACAATCCAGCGACGCATGAGCAAGGCACCGATAAACCGGGTCGTGCGTTCGCCAGCGTTGGCACCGCTCGCAGCGCAATGGAAGAAACCGACTGGCATCGCCTGGGCGAGGAACGCTTCGCCACCGAGATCGCAGACACGCTGTATCGGCTCGCGCACGCCAATAGGTTCCAAGCGCTGGTCGTGGTTGCGCCACCCAAGGTGCTCGGCAATCTGCGCAAGGCGTTTCACCAGGAAGTGGTCGATCGAATTACCGCCGAAGTGCCGAAGGAGTTGACCTCGCACCCGCTTCCCGATATCGAAAAACTTCTCGCCGCGTAGGGCAGATGGCCAAAGCTACCTAGCCCTGTTTCTCGCGAAACTCTTCCTCACGCCTTTGCATCTCGCCGGGATCAACATCCTCGATGTGCGTTGCAATCCACCACTGGTTTTTCCAGGCGTCGACGACAGCGGCGGTTCGATCACCGTAGAACTCATTGGTCGGTTCACGCAGCGATACGCCACCTGCCTTGATGGCTTGGGCATAAAGCGAATCGACATCCTCAACGTACAGGTGAAGCATGCAGGGCATGCGGCCGTATATCTCTGTTCCACTGGAGGTCATCACGATTGAAGTGCCGATTCGGATGGTGGCGTGTCGCACGACCCCATCCGACGACTTCATCCTGTACACGGTTTTTCCGGAGAAGGCTTTCTCGATGAAGGAAAGCAATTTCGCTACATCGTCCGCCAGCAGAAACGGTGTCACTGTGTGAAAGCCTTCCGGGATCGGCTTCACGGCGCCGTTTTTCTTCGCTTCAAACAGTTCAATCAGGTTGCCGGAAGGATCCTGCAGAAGAACTTGTTTTCCACCTTGGCCTTGTGTGATCTCATTCTTGAAGCGCTCCTTTGCTCTTCAGTTTTGAATGAACGGAGGCCAGATCGTCCACCGCGATTTGAATTCGACTCCATCCGCCGGCGCGCGGCATTTCACCATCGGGCATCGCCTGCCCGGCTCCGCCCGCACCAGGAGCGTTCAATAACAGACGCAGGTCTTCTCGCGACAACATGGCGAATCCCGGCGCGGGATTCATCTCAACATTGAAGCCGAGATGCTCGGTGTAGAACGAAACTGCCGCTTTCACATCGTCGACGATGTAGCGCACGCTTACAGTTGCCATATCGACTTCTCCAGTCAGAGCAAGGTCCGAGAATCGCTACCGGCACGAAATATGCCGGCGGACCTTCAGCAGTCGCAACCCTTGCGCTCCCATCCTCGATGCTCGATCTCGCCCACGCACGCGACCGGATGGTAAATGTGCAGGTTGCGCGCCGCGGGGTGCGTGATCGGCACGTTCTCGCTGCAATGCGCGAGGTGCCGCGCGAGGCGTTTGTCGAACCCGGCTTCGAAGAGTTCGCGTACGAGGATGGCCCGCTTCCGATCGGCGAAGGCCAGACCATTTCGCAGCCGTACATCGTTGCGCTGATGATCGAGGCGGCCGAGATCAAGCCCGGCG
>CAZKNV010000161.1:0-5146 GCA_964554145.1 uncultured Burkholderiaceae bacterium | reverse complement strand
TGCAGTCGCCGGCAGCGCATCCAGTTTCAGCTGGATGATCTGCCGCAGAGGATGGTCCGCTGCGGCCTTCGCCAGCGCGTCGCGATAGGCGTTACGCGCCTCGTCGATCTTGTTCTGCGCGAACAGTATGTCGCCGCGACGGTCGGCAATTGCAGTCGCATGGACGGTCAAGCTGGCGCCATCAAGCACCTTGAGCGCTTCGTCATAGTTTTTTTCGTCGAGCAGTACACCGGCCAGTCGAACCCTTGCAATCGCAGCGATTTCGGCATGCTCGGCGTGGTCTACCACCCATTGCAATTGCGTGCGCGCTGCGGCTGCATTGCCGTTCTCAGCGAGCCAGCGCGCCGCCTGTAATGCTGCCATCGGACCATAGGCGGTGGTTCCGTACTTTTCAGTCAATGTTGCGCTGAGCGTATTCACGCGCTCGGTTTCGCGCGCCGCGATGGCGCGCTCCAGCTCGGCATAAACGCCAGCGGCGTCGGCCGCCTGATTGCGCTGATACCAGCGCCATCCGTTGTATGCCGCGAACCCCAGCAGCACGAGGGTAATCACGGTCAATATCAGATTGCCGTACTTGCCCCACCATGCCCTTAGTTCATCGAGCTGTTCCTGCTCTTGCAAGTCGTAAGCCATCGTGTCTTCGTCGCTTCTATTGTTCGGTTTCGCTCAGTGCATCGACCAGCGTGTCTGCTAAATCTTGGAGCGGCACGATACGCTGCTCGACAGATGGCACCCGCAGCGCCTTGACGGCGGCTGAATCCGCAGCAAGTTCGGCCTCGCCGATGATGACGGCAAACTCGGCGCCGCTGGCATCGGCCCTTTTCATCTGCGATTTCAAACTCGCTTCGCCGGCGTGACAAATCACGTCGAGTCCGACATCGCGCAAACGCTCGGCAACGAGGAACGCCTGCGTTGCGGTCGCGCCGCCCTGGTGCACTACATACACATCAGTGTGAGGCGCGGTGTCCACTTGCCCGGCTTGCGTCAGGCACTCGATGACTCGTTCAATACCGATCGCAAATCCGATTGCCGGCGTCGGCTTGCCGCCGAGCCGTTCGGCCAGCGGGTCATAGCGTCCGCCACCGCACAGTGTTCCCTGTGAACCGAGCTCGTCGGTTATCCATTCGAACACGGTCAGGTTGTAGTAATCGAGTCCACGCACCAGATGCGGATTCACTTTGAACTCGACACCAGCCCTGGCAAGCAGTGTTTGCAGCCCCTCAAAGTGGCGGCGCGATGCGTCGCCCAGATACGCGATGACCTGCGGGGCCTCTGCCAGCGCATCTGCCATCGCCGGATTCTTGCTATCTAAAATGCGCAGCGGATTCGTGGCCAGCCGACGCTTCGAGTCAGCATCGAGTAGTTCACTGCTCTGCTCGAAGTACGCGACCAGATCGGCGCGATGACGCGCGCGCTCATCGGCCTGCCCGAGGCAATTGATTTCGAGCCACGGTTTTTTAATGCCGAGAATTTTCCACAGGCGCGCCAGCATCACGATCTGTTCGGCGTCGATATCCGGCCCCGTAAATCCGAGCGCCTCTACATTGACCTGGTGAAACTGCCGGAATCGTCCCCGCTGCGGCCGCTCATGGCGAAATAACGGACCGATCGACCACACGCGCCGCGGGCCGTCGTACGTCAGGTTGTGTTCGATCGCAGCACGCACGGTTCCCGCAGTGAATTCGGGGCGCAGCGTCAGTCGCTCGTGATTCGAACGATCCTCGAACGAATACATTTCCCTCTCGACGATATCGGTCACTTGCCCAATGCCGCGGACGAACAGATCGGTGTGCTCGAGGATCGGCGTGCGCATCAGCTGATAGCCGTACGAGCGCACCCAGTCGGCGACTCTCGCCTCGAACCATTGCCATAGCGGCGATTGCGCCGGCAACAAGTCGTTCATGCCGCGCACCGCGGCAATCTTCTCGCGTGTCATGGGTTAATGATGCGCTGGAACTGAATACGTCCGGCGCACGTACTCGTCGACGATGTGCTGAAATTCTTCGGCAATGCGATCGCCCTTCAGCGTGACAGTGCGCACGCCGTCGACGAACACCGGTGCCACCGGCGCTTCTCCGGAGCCGGGCAGGCTGATGCCAATGTTGGCGTGCTTGCTTTCACCTGGACCGTTGACGACGCAACCCATCACCGCAACGCTCATCGCTTCGACACCCGGATGGTCTGCCCGCCACAGCGGCATCTGCGCGCGCAGCCACGATTGAATGTCGTCGGCCAGTTCCTGAAAGAACGTGCTGGTGGTGCGGCCACAACCGGGGCATGCAACGACCATCGGCGTAAACGCGCGCAGCCCGACCGTCTGCAGAATCTCCTGCGCAACCTGCACTTCGGTCGTGCGCGATTCACCCGGCGCCGGCGTTAACGAAATGCGAATCGTGTCGCCGATACCTTCCTGCAGCAGCACCGAAAGCGCAGCAGTCGACGCAACGATGCCCTTGCTGCCCATTCCCGCTTCGGTCAGGCCCAGGTGCAGCGGATAATCGCAGCGCCGCGACAACTCGCGATATACGGCAATCAGATCCTGCACGCCGCTGACCTTGGCCGAGAGGCAAATCATGTCTTCCGGCAATCCGAGCTCTTCGGCGCGCTGCGCGCTCGCGATGGCAGAGTGAACCAGTGCTTCGCGCAACACCCCCTTCGCATCCAGAGGCTCGGCGCGCAACGCGTTCTCATCCATCATCCTCGCCAGCAACTCCTGATCGAGGCTGCCCCAGTTAACGCCGATGCGCACCGGTTTGCGATAGCGGCACGCAACTTCGATCATCTGCGCAAAATTGTCGCTGCCTTTTGCGCCGCGGCCGACATTGCCGGGATTGATGCGGTACTTCGACAGTGCTTGCGCGCATGCCGGAAACTGTGTCAGCAGCTTGTGGCCGTTGTAGTGAAAATCGCCGACCAACGGTGCGTCGATTCCCATCTTGTCCAACTGCTCGCGAATCGGCGCAACCTCGGCGGCCGCTTCGGGCGAATTGACGGTGATGCGCACGATCTCAGAACCGGCCAGCGCAAGCTGCTTGACCTGGATCGCAGTCGCGATCGCATCCGCGGTATCCGTGTTTGTCATCGACTGCACGACTACCGGCGCATTTCCGCCGATGCACACAACGCGATCAGCCCAGGAAACAGCAAGCTGCCGCGTCGGCCGCCGCGTTGCCGGCCGCGCAGCTTGCGGCAAACAGTTGGGCAGCTCAACCGGGCGATTCATCGGTGCCACGGCCTGCTGCAAAACTACTGCGCGTCCCGATCTTGCGTCTGCGGTGCTCGACGTACCTCCGTACGCTTGCGCTCCTCGACGCAACCTCGGGACTGCTCGCTACGTTTCTCATCAGGCTGTTAGTTGATAGTGATGCGCGCGACGTTATTGCGCGTAAACGGCTGCAAATTGAACGCCTCACCGCGTACTTCGACCGATGTCTTGCCTGCGTCGCCGATGACGACGGTCAAGGGCACTTCACCGTCGAGTGCATGCTCGGCTCCCGCAGAGCTGAGTTGCGACAGCAAGATCCTGCCGTTGGCATCGGTCACCTCAACCCAGGATTGGCCACTGAAACGAAGCATCAGCGTCGGAACCGCGTCGCTCGGGATCGCGCCCGAAACCGATTCGGGCTTGGCTTCGGTGGATGCTGGCTGCGCATCGGCAGCCGATGTCGTCGTGGCTTCGCCTGCTGCTGACGGTGCCACATCAGCAGGAGCAGCTACCGGCGCGGGCCCGGCGGGCGCAAGCGTTACCGGCGGCGTTTGCGTCTGCATATCCTGCCGTGTATTCAGCCAACCCACGGCGCCAAGCGCAATCAAACCCATCACCGCAATGCCGATCACCAATTGCCGCGACATGCGCTCGCGCGCCGCGGCGCGCACAGGAGAGTAATCGCTGGTGCCAGCCATGCCGTCGACCACTGACGCCTGCGTCGGCGCAAGCTTTGCGTTCAGATCACTGAGAAGCGGCGCCGGATCGATGTTCAGCACGCGTGCGTAGCCGCGAATGAAGCCGCGTACATAGGCCAGCTCGGGCAGGCGCGACAGATCTTCCTGCTCGATTGCACGCACCTGGTTCGGATGCAGCCGCAATCGGGCCGCAACGTCGGTTACACCGAGGCCGGCGCGCTGTCGCTCCCACGCAAGGCGCGCACCGTAACCGCCAGGCTGAGCTGTGTCCGGCGTCGACGTTGCGGTAACGCCCTCGCGCGTCGCCTCAAACCGACGCTCAGAGATCAGATCCTGCTCACTCATCTCTCATTCATCAAAATCGCCGCGCGCAAGCGCTGCCGTTTCAGGCGCGCGCGGAAAACGTTGCTTTAGTTCGTTGGCCAGCTGCGTCTCGGTGCGTAGATCGGCATTGGCACGCGCGACGCGTAAGCCCAGCCATAAACTCTCGGCCGACGACTCGACCGATTTTGCAAGAATGTTGTAGTAAAAAGTGGCCTTCTCGGTCTCGCCCGTCGCGAGATACAGCCGCGACAACAGAAACTTAGGCACCGCCATTCCGGCATCGAGCTCGAACGAGCGGCGCAGATAACGCTCGGCGGCCGCGTAATCCTTAACTCTCATCAGGCAAGCCCCCGCGTTCTGATTGGCGCGCGCCGGCGTCGGATAAAGCGGATCGCGAATCGCCCGATTGAAGTATTCGATCGACTCGCGCTCGCGCCCGGTGTTGCACAGGAAGAAGCCGTAGTTGTTGTTCAGTTCCGCACTGGCCGCATCGAGTTTTAACGCGCGCTGAAAGTTTTCCTCTGCGTCGCGCTGCTCATTCATTTCCATGTAAATAAGGCCGAGCAAGCCATAGGTATCCGCGAAATTCGGGTCGATCACTGCCGAGCGCCGGGCCTCGTCGAGAGCGACCGCGAGCTGGCCATTGCGGTAATAGCCCGCAGCCAGATCGGTTCGCGCCCGCGCGCGGGTGCGCTGATCGGCCTCGGAGCGGCCGGAGCGCTCGCCGGTTGTGGTCTTCGACACGCCCTCGTTGCTGACGGTCGTGGTCGTCGTGGTGCTGCAAGCGATACTCAAGATTGATAGCGCTGCACAGATCGTCAGTCGAAATCCCATTTACTTCCCCTAGTGCACCGCAGTTGCCAGCGGAATAATTCTTCGCGCCGCGCGTTCGGTCAAGCGCGTTCGATCGAGAATATCG
>CAZKNV010000160.1:0-5159 GCA_964554145.1 uncultured Burkholderiaceae bacterium | reverse complement strand
AGGTTGGGGGTTCGATTCCCTCTGCCCCTGCCATCAGATCTAAACGAGTGCGCAACATATAAATGGCAACACAGAATATTGAAACCGTTACCAGCAAGGCCGATCTGGCCTTGGTGACGTTGGCCGTGCTGGCTGCCGCTGGCGGCGTGCTTGGCTTCACGTTCCTTACCACCCAGCCGACCTTGACGCGCGTCGGCGTGCTGATCGGTGGGCTGGTGGTCGCGATCGTAATCGCGTGGTTTTCGCAATCGGGCAAGCGCTTCCTTGCCTACGCACGCGAGTCGTACGAGGAAACGAAGCGCGTTGTGTGGCCGAGTCGCAAGGAAACGGTCAACACCACGGGCATCGTGTTCGGGTTTGTCGTGATCATGGCGATCTTTCTTTTTCTGGTCGACAAGAGTCTTGAGTGGGTGCTGTACGACATGCTGCTCGCATGGCGCTAAGGACGAATTCGTAACCAAAATGGCAACTGAGACAGCATCGGAAACAGGGTCGGGAGCAGCAGCAGACACGCTGTCGCCGGCCGCGGCCACATCGGGCGGTAAGCGCTGGTACGTCGTGCACGCGTATTCGGGCATGGAAAAAGGTGTTGCGCGTGCGCTGCAGGAGCGCATTAATCGCGCCGACCTGCAGTCGCAATTCGGAAAGATCCTGGTGCCGGTCGAAGAGGTCGTCGAAGTCAAGGGCGGCAAGAAGTCGATTACCGAGCGCCGCATGTACTCGGGCTACGTTCTGGTTGAAATGGAAATGACCGACGAGGCGTGGCATCTGGTCAAAAGCACACCGAAGGTGACCGGGTTCCTGGGTGGCAGTGCCAATCGCCCTTCGCCGCTGCGCCAAAAAGAAGTCGACGAAATTTTGATGCGGATGCAGGAGGGCGCGGAGAAGCCGCGACCGAAGACATTGTGGGAAGTTGGCGAGATGGTGCGCGTCAAAGACGGCCCGTTTACCGACTTCAACGGCAACGTCGAGGAAGTGAACTACGAGAAGAGCCGCCTGCGCGTGTCGGTCACGATTTTTGGTCGTTCGACGCCGGTAGAGCTCGAATTTGGGCAGGTCGAAAAGGTCTGAGTGTGCGGAACAGACTCAGACCTTTCGGCGAGGCTAACTTGCGAAGCAAGTTAAGCCCACGAAGTGGGCGGCCGGAGCCAAAAGGTCTAGTAACAGGGGAGCTGCTGATTCAATTCGGCGGCGCTTGCACCCACAGGAGCTGATATGGCAAAGAAGATCATCGGATTTATCAAGCTGCAGGTTCCGGCCGGCAAGGCGAATCCATCGCCGCCGATCGGCCCGGCGCTCGGCCAGCGCGGTTTGAACATCATGGAGTTCTGCAAAGCGTTCAACGCGCAAACGCAGGGCGTGGAGCCGGGGCTGCCGATTCCGGTGGTCATTACGGCGTTCGCCGACAAGAGCTTTACGTTCGTAATGAAGACGCCGCCGGCGACGGTGCTGATCAAGAAAGCGGCCAAGATCGAGCGCGGTTCGCCGAAGCCGCACACCGATAAGGTTGGGAAGATCACGCGCGCGCAGGCCGAGGAAATTGCCAAAGCGAAGATGCCGGATCTGACCGCGGCCGACATGGAGGCTGCCGTGCGCACGATCGCCGGCAGTGCACGTTCGATGGGCATCACAGTGGAGGGCATGTGATGGCGAATCTGTCGAAACGCACGCAAGCGATCCGCAGCAAATTGGATACACAGAAGATTTATCCGGTCGGCGATGCTTTATCGCTGGTGAAGCAATGCGCGACCGCCAAGTTTGACGAGTCGGTCGATGTTTCGGTCGCGCTTGGTATCGATGCGAAAAAATCGGATCAAACGGTGCGCGGCTCGGTCGTGCTGCCCGCAGGCAGCGGCAAGACCAAGCGCGTTGCGGTATTTGCGCAAAGTGCGAAAGCCGAAGAGGCAAGGGCGGCTGGCGCCGACATCGTCGGGATGGATGATCTGGCGGCGAAAATCAGGGAAGGCTTCCTGGACTTCGACGTCGTCATCGCGTCGCCGGATGCAATGCGAGTGGTCGGCGGCCTGGGCCAGATTCTTGGTCCGCGCGGGCTGATGCCGAATCCGAAGGTCGGCACGGTAACGCCCGATGTGTCGCAGGCGGTGAAGAACGCAAAGGCGGGCCAGGTGCAGTTTCGCGCGGATAAGGCCGGAATAGTGCATGCGTCGATCGGCCGCGCTTCGTTCGAGGTTGATCGTCTGCAAACCAATTTGTCGGCACTGATCGACGCGCTGAACAAGTCGAAGCCGGCGTCGTCGAAGGGCATTTTCCTGCGCAAGATTTCGGTGTCGTCGACGATGGGAATCGGCGTGCGTGTCGATGCCGCAACGTTGAATGGATAGGTAGTAAGTAAGAGCTTTGGGCTGCGCGCCGAATCGGACTATCGACAACGCGCGTTGCTGTCAGAGACCGCTGGAAGAAGCGAGTTTTCTACGACTTGCCTTCTCTAAGTTTGGAAGAAGTTTTCCATTCCAGCGCAGACGGTGAACCCGGGGAGAGCATCGAAGTGCGCTCATTGAAGTGTGTTGAGACGTGCATCAGTGCTTCGCTTCGGTCGCCGGTTTTTAACCGGTGCTTGAGCGTTTGCGAAGCACTTTGATGGAGCCAGTGCATGGGTCTTAGTCGGCAAGAGAAAGCGGCCGTGGTCGAAGAAGTCAGCGCCCTTGTGGCGTCGTCGCAATCGATCGTGGTGGCTGAATACCGTGGGCTGGATGTGGAGGCGGTCACCAGGCTGCGCAGACAGGCGCGCAGTCAGGGTGTGCAGTTGCGTGTGCTGAAAAACACATTGGCCCGTCGCGCGGTCGATGGAACGCCGTTTTCGGGGTTGTCCGACAAGTTGATCGGCCCCCTGGTGTACGGCTTTTCCACCGATCCGGTCGCGGCGGCCAAGGTGCTTGCGAGCTTTGCCAAGGACAACGACAAGCTCGTCGTCAAGGCCGGCGGGATGCCCAACTTCGTCATGGACGAAAAAGGCGTCAAGCAACTGGCCACGATGCCGAGCCGCGAAGAGTTGTTGGCAAAGCTGATGGCCACGATGCAGGCGCCGATCGGTCAGTTCGTTCGCACGTTGAACGAAGTGCCGGCGCGCCTGGTACGCACCCTGGCTGCAGTGCGTGATGCCAGGGAAACGGCGCCCGCGTAATTCACGTCTGAATTTAAACACCGATACAACGCATTTTTCAGGAGTTAGTAATGGCACTTTCGAATCAGGAAATTCTCGACGCGATCGGCGCGAAGTCCGTTCTCGAGATCAGCGAGCTGATCAAGATGATGGAAGACAAATTCGGCGTTTCGGCCGCTGCCGCTGCGGTAGCAGTCGCGGCGCCGGCAGGCGGCGGTGCAGCCGCGCCGGCGGCTGAGGAGCAGACCGAATTCAACGTCATTCTGGCCGAGTTCGGCGCCAACAAGGTCAACGTCATCAAGGCGGTGCGTGAACTGACCGGGCTGGGTCTTAAGGAGGCCAAGGATCTGGTCGATGGCGCGCCGAAGCCGGTCAAGGAAGCTGTGAACAAGGCGGATGCCGAAGCGGCGAAGAAGAAGCTGGAAGACGCCGGCGCGAAAGTTGAGATTAAGTAACCGTGTATGCCGCTGGCGAAGCTTGCTTCGCCAGCGCTACCGGACCGAAGCCTTTGAATTGGGAAATCCATCCCCAATTCAAAGTCTTCCCTGGATGAACGAACGCGCGGGACTCCCTACGCCGCTCGGATGCAAGCGTTGAACGCTGCGTCCGTGGCGGCATTTGTCGTCCCCGAATCGAACATTCTCGGCCAGTTGGTTTTGCCCCTGTCCTGTACCGAACGGAGCGTCCATGCCGTACTCGTTCACTGAAAAAAAGCGCATTCGCAAGAGCTTTGCCAAACGGCCGAGCGTGTTGTCTGTGCCATTTTTGCTTGCGACTCAGCTTGAGTCGTACGCCCATTTTTTGCAAGCCGAGGTTCAGCCTAGCAAGCGCGAGAACCACGGCTTGCAGGCCGCATTTACGTCGATCTTTCCGATCTCCAGCCATAACGGCATGGCGCGGCTTGAGTTCGTCAGTTTCAATCTTGGCGAGCCTCCGTTTGATGTGAAGGAATGCCAGCAGCGCGGCCTGACGTACGCGTCGCCGCTGCGCGCCAAGGTGCGGCTGGTGATCATGGACCGCGAGGCGTCGAAGCCGACCGTCAAGGAAGCCAAGGAGCAAGAGGTCTACATGGGCGAAATACCGCTGATGACGACCACCGGCTCGTTCGTCATCAACGGCACTGAACGCGTGATCGTGTCGCAGCTGCATCGCTCGCCCGGAGTGTTCTTCGAGCACGATCGCGGCAAGACCCATTCGAGCGGCAAGCTGCTCTTTTCTGCGCGCGTGATTCCGTATCGCGGCTCCTGGCTGGACTTCGAGTTCGATCCGAAAGACATTCTGTACTTCCGCGTCGATCGCCGCCGCAAGATGCCGGCGACGATTCTGCTGAAGGCGATCGGCCTGTCAAACGAGCAGGTGCTCGCGCATTTCTTCCGGTTCGACACCTTCGCATTGAGTGCCGAAGGTGCGTTCATGGAGCTCGTTCCGGAACGGCTGCGTGGCGAGACTGCGCGCTTCGATATCACCGACAAGGCCGGCAAGGTCGTCGTCGCCAAGGACAAGCGTATTAACGCCAAACATATCCGCGACATGGAAGCCGCGGGCATGAAGCGCATTGCGGTGACTGAGGACTATCTGCTCGGCCGCGTGCTGGCGAATAACGTCGTCGATCCCGAAACCGGAGAGATCGTCGCCAATGCCAACGATGAGTTGACCGAAGATCTGCTGAAGAAACTGCGCGTTGCCAACGTGCAGGAGATCCGCACGATCTATATCAACGACCTGGATCAGGGCGCGTTCATTTCGAACACGCTGCGCATCGACGAGACCGGCGACCAGCTGGCAGCGCGCATCGCCATTTACCGCATGATGCGCCCCGGCGAGCCGCCGACCGAAGACGCGGTCGAGACATTGTTCCGCCGCCTGTTCTTTGATGAGGACACGTACGACCTTTCGCGCGTGGGCCGGATGAAGGTCAATAGCCGCTTTGCTCGGCCGGAAATTACCGGTCCGATGACGCTGACGCACGAAGACATCGCCGATACGATGAAGCTGCTGGTCGAGCTGCGCAATGGCCGCGGCGAGATCGACGATATCG
>CAZKNV010000159.1:0-5181 GCA_964554145.1 uncultured Burkholderiaceae bacterium | reverse complement strand
CGGCAAAATCGGCGGGCACGCCGCCGACCAGAAACCCGGGGTCAAGACCCGCGCAGTCGAGAATCTTGGCGAGCATCGCCGTGGTCGTCGTCTTGCCGTGCGTGCCGGCCACGGCCAGCACGTGCTGCTCGCGCAGCAGGTTATCCGCAAGCCATTGCGGCCCTGACACGTACGCAAGTCCGCGATCGAGAATCGCCTCCATTAGCGGATTGCCGCGCGTGATGACATTGCCGATGACCCAGACATCGGGCTTCAGCGATATCTGATCCGCGCCATAGTCTTCGATCACGCGCACGCCGGCGGCAGATAGTTGATCGCTCATCGGCGGATACACGTTCGCATCGCAACCGCTGACTGCATGGCCGGACGCCTGCGCGAGCTGCGCGACGCCGCCCATGAACGTTCCGCCAATGCCTAGGATGTGAATGCGCACGAGTCGATTAACCGGCAACATACCGGCGCTGGGAAGGGCGCGGAATTGTAGTGCCTGCCCCAGCAAGAATTAGGCAGGGGCCCGCTTCAGCAGGCATTAAGCAGGGCGCCTGCCCGATACACTTCAGCGATGGCTTCCGGCGACCTCCGAACCGAACTTGCAGCAACCGCGGCGCGCCTGATCGCCGAAGAAGGCTGCGAGTATGCGCAGGCAAAGCGCCGCGCCGTGCGTGAGATTCTCGGCGAAAGCGGCGATCGACGCACGACGATGCCTGATAACAGCGAAGTCGAGCATCAGTTGCGCCGCTATCTGAGGCTCTTCGGCGGCGAATCGCATCGCGCATTGCTGGCTGCGCTGCGCACCTTCGCTGCCGACACGATGCGGACGCTGCAAGTATTCGATCCGCATCTGATCGGCGCGGTGCTTAACGGCACCGCTACCGAACATTCAGACGTTCATCTGCAATTGTTCGTCGATAGCGCCAAGGATGTCGAGCTCAAGCTGATGAGTCTCGGCATCGAGTTCGACGTCGAAGATGGCGCCAGCGACGAGCGTCCTTCCGCGCTCGAACGTTTGAGCTTCGTGTCGGCCGCGGCCCACGCACGGTCACGTCAGGGAATGATCGGCGTTCGACTGCATATTTATGAGCGTGATGCGATCAGGGTCGCCGCACGGCATCGACGCGACGTTGCAAACGAGGAAGACATGCACCCGATCGAGGCCGCCGGGCGCGCCAACCTCGCTGCACTCCGAAGATTGATCAGCGAAAGCGCTTGATGCAGGCGTGGCATCATGCCGTGCATCAGGTTCCCAAGATCACCCAGTGAAAAAGTCCGTTTCAAATGCCGCTGCGGTGGCTATCGGATTATTGGCGCTGCTCGTTGGTTTGGTGTTGGCGCATCGGCACTATGCGCCGTCGGCCAGCGTGCCGCCGACCGCCAATGCTCTTTTTGCGCACACGTTCAATGATGCGGATGGACAACCGCAGCCGATCAGTCAATGGCAGGGCACTCTGCTGGTGGTCAACTTCTGGGCGACCTGGTGCGCGCCTTGCATCGAGGAAATGCCCGACCTTGCCAGGGTGCAGGCCGAGTATGCGGATCGCGGCGTGATCGTGATCGGTCTGGCGATCGACAATGCAGGTGCGGTCAAGCGGTTTCGCGATGAGCTGAAGCTGCAATTGCCGTTGCTGGTGGCAGGCGCTGAGGGTAGCGAACTGGTCCGACAACTCGGCAACTCATTGGGTGCGCTTCCATATACTGTGCTGGTCGATCAAAGTGGGCGTATCGTGCGTTCGAAGCTTGGCCAGCTGCGCGCTGCCGAGCTGCGTTCGTGGCTGGACGAGCAACTGAACTTAAAGACTTGACCGATTGCCTACCGCTCACGTCATGCTAGACACGTTGAGCGAAAACAGGGAAACTCCACCGCTTCCCCGGCCTTCAGCGCTCAAATGTCCCGAATTGCAGTAACCCGTTCCGAGCCTGGACATGACTGGAGCGGCGGTGGCTAGCCGGATATTGGTTCTTAACGGCCCCAGTTTGAATCTACTGGGAACACGCGAACCGGCCGTTTACGGCAGTCAAACGCTAGCTGACATAGAAGGCGAACTTGCCACGATCGCCGAACGGCAAAATGCCCACGTGGCTTTCTTTCAGAGCAATCATGAAGGGGCCCTGATTGACCGAATTCATTCGGCGCGGACCGACGGCACCGACTTCATCATTATCAATGCCGGGGCGCTCACGCATACCAGCATCGCGCTGCGCGACGCGCTGGCTGCAGTTTCGCTGCGATTTATCGAAGTTCATCTTTCCAACCTGCATCGGCGCGAGAGCTTCCGGCATCGCTCCTACCTGGCCGAACTCGCCGTTGGAACGGTCGTCGGTCTGGGCGCTGCAGGTTATCGCTACGCGTTGGATTTCGCCTTGAACGATCGCGGCAACACTTGACGTATTCGACCGAATAAGAAGAGTCAGGAGATCCGATGGATCTGCGCAAATTGAAGACCTTGATTGACCTCGTGGCCGAATCCGGCATCGCTGAACTGGAGGTTACCGAAGGCGAAGATCGCGTTCGCATTGCGAAGTTCAGCCCGGCGCCGGCAGCGCCAACCGCTCCAACCACTGTCATCGCCGCACCGATGCCGGCGGCAAATGGATCTACCGCCGGTGCGGGATCGCTTGCGGTAGCAGCCGAGCCCGAGGGCCATGCCGTCAAATCCCCGATGGTCGGCACTTTTTATCGTTCGCCCAGCCCGGGTGCCGCCGCGTTTATCGAGCTCGGGCAGTCGGTGAAGCCAGGCGACACGCTATGCATTATCGAAGCGATGAAGCTGCTGAACGAAATCGAAGCCGAGGTCGGCGGCACGGTCAAGCAGATCCTGGTCGAAAACGGCCAGCCGGTGGAGTACGGTCAGCCGCTGTTCATCATTGAATGAACGTTGAATAAAAACGCTTCGCGGCAACTCCGCCGCGGATCTTCGCCCAGTCATGTTCAAGAAAATTCTGATCGCTAACCGCGGCGAGATTGCGCTCCGGGTGCAGCGCGCGTGCCGCGAGATGGGGATCAGCACCGTGGTCGTGCACTCGGAGGCCGACACCGACGCGAAATATGTAAAGCTCGCCGATGAATCAGTGTGCATCGGCCCGGCGCCGTCGCGTGACAGCTATCTGAACATTCCGGCGATCATCAGCGCGGCCGAGGTCACCGATGCCGAGGCGATTCATCCCGGCTACGGCTTTCTTTCAGAGAACGCAGACTTTGCCGAGCGAGTGGAAAAGAGCGGGTTCTGCTTTATCGGTCCGCGGCCCGAATCGATTCGCGCGATGGGCGACAAGGTGTCGGCCAAGCAGGCGATGGTGGCGGCCAGCGTGCCGGTGGTGCCCGGCTCCAACGGCGCGCTACCCGAGGATCCGCGCGAGATCGTTAAAATCGCTCGTGCGATCGGGTATCCGGTGATCATCAAGGCGGCCGGAGGTGGCGGCGGGCGCGGTATGCGAGTCGTGCACACCGAAGCCGCGCTGATCAACGCGGTCAACATGACACGGCAGGAAGCCCACTCGGCATTCGGCAATGCCGCTGTGTACATGGAAAAATTTCTGGAAAACCCGCGGCATATCGAATTTCAGGTGCTGGCCGATCAGCATCGCAATGCGGTGTGGCTGGGCGAACGCGATTGCTCGATGCAGCGGCGTCATCAGAAGGTAATCGAGGAAGCGCCGGCGCCGGGCCTTAACCGCCGCATGGTCGACAAGATGGGCGACAAGGTCGTGGAAGCGTGCAAGAAGCTCAATTATCGCGGCGCCGGCACGTTCGAATTTCTGTTCGAAGGCAACGAGTTCTACTTCATTGAAATGAACACGCGGGTGCAGGTCGAGCATCCGGTCACCGAAATGGTGACCGGAATCGACATCGTGCAGGAACAGATCCGGGTGGCAGCCGGCGAAAAGCTGCGGCTGCGCCAGCGTGACATTGCGCCTAAGGGGCACGCGATCGAGTGCCGCATCAACGCTGAAGATCCGTATCGATTCACACCGTCGCCGGGACGCATCACGGCGTGGCATCCGCCCGGCGGACCGGGTGTGCGAGTCGACTCGCATGCTTACACCGGTTACTTCGTTCCGCCGAATTACGACTCGATGATCGGCAAGGTGATCTGCTACGGCGACACGCGCAATCAGGCGCTGGCGCGCATGCGCATTGCGATGTCGGAAATGGTGGTCGAGGGCATTAAAACCAACATTCCGCTGCATCGCGAGCTGCTGATCGATGAGAAATTCGTGCTCGGCGGCACCAGCATTCACTATCTGGAGAAGCGGCTGGCCGCGCGCGACCTCGGATAGCGCCCCGCAGTGGGACGATCGTGCTGATTGAAATCACGCTACGCGCCGAAGGACATTGCGCGGAAGCCCTGGCCGACGCACTGATGCAATCCGGCGCGCTATCGGTATCGATCGAAGACGCGCAGGCCGATACCGCTGATGAGCAGCCACTTTACGGCGAGCCCGGATTCGCACCGGCCAAACATGCCTACGCCTGGGCGCGCAGCCGGCTGCGCGTGCTGGCAGAACAAGGGCGCGCCGATGCGATCGTCGAAGCGGCAGGCCTGGCGACGAAAACGGCACCCGCGATCGAGCAGCGGGTCGCGGTCGAAGAAACCGACTGGGTGCGTGCGACACAGTCACAGTTCATGCCCACGCGTATCAGCGAGCGGCTGTGGATCGTTCCGAGCTGGCATCAGCCGCCGGACCCGCACGCAGTCATCGTGCGGCTTGATCCCGGCGTTGCCTTCGGCACCGGTACGCATCCAACGACACGCCTGTGTCTTGCCTGGCTTGATCAAAACATTCTTCGCGGTGCCAGCGTTCTCGACTACGGCTGCGGCTCCGGAATCCTTGCAATCGCCGCCGCCAAGCTCGGCGCCGGCAGGGTCGTCGGGACCGATATCGATCCGCAGGCACTCGACGCGGCGCGTGCCAATACAAGCGCGAATGGCGTGAGCCCGCCGCACGGCCGCCCGAAGGCGGGCTCGCTCCCGCTCGGCGGGACAGCGCGTAGCGCGAAGGGTGCGTCAATGTGCGCCAGCTACACTGACCCGCGCGGATTGAGTCAGAGCGCCACCCCCTTCGACATCGTGCTCGCCAATATTCTTTCGAACCCGCTGAAGCTGCTTGCTCCTGCGTTACTGGCACGCGTTGCGCCACGCGGCTCGCTGGTGCTGTCGGGAATTCTCGAACGGCAGGTAGACG
>CAZKNV010000158.1:0-5183 GCA_964554145.1 uncultured Burkholderiaceae bacterium | reverse complement strand
TGAGCGCGAAGTTTGCGATGGAGCGCAAGGAAACCGAAATCAGCGCGTTGTTCAGTGCAGTCGCAGCGCTACTGGCATTGTTCGCGCTGATGCTGTCGGTGCTGTGGTTTCATCGCGGCGCAAAGCCGGCCACAGCCTCCAGGGCCATCTAGCTCGCAGTGGGCGAAAGTCCGCCGGCTCGCACGCCGAGCAGGCGAATGCGCTTGGTCAGATCGACGCGCTTTAAACACTCGCCGGCCGCGCGACGAATCTGCACGGCATCGTTAATGGGCGAGGCCAGCGTGTTATCGCGTGTCACCGTTTTGAAGCCCTCAAAGCGCAGCTTGATGCCGATCGTTTTGCTGGCATAGCGCTTGCGCTGCAGATCGCCGCTCAGTTCGACGCATAGCTCGGTAAAAATCCGCGTCAGTTGCGCGCGATCGCGCACCGCGTGCAGGTCGCGATCGAAGGTCGTCTCGCGGCTGATGGACTTGGGCTCGCTGAATGTCACCACCGGGCGGTCATCGCGGCCGTGGGCCGCGTCGTGCATCCAGGCGGCGGTTGCCCTACCGAAGTTTTGCGCCAGCCACGCCGGATCGGCCTGCGCAAGCTCGCCGATGGTCGCTATGCCGAGCCGCGCAAGTTTGGCAGCGGCTTTGGGTCCCACGCCGTGCAGTCGCCGCACAGGCAGCAGCCACAAACGCGGTTGAATCTCGCGCTCCGTAATGAGCGCAAGACCGTCCGGCTTGTCGAGCTCGGACGCGATCTTGGCAATCAGCTTGTTCGGTGCAAGGCCGATCGAGCACGACAATCCGGTCGCATCGCGCACGGCCTGCTTTAACTCGCGCGCAATTTCGCGCGCCGACCACCAGGTATCGGCCTCGCGCGTGTCATTAGCTTCAATGCGGCCCGCTTCGTCGTCCGACGGCAAGCGCGCTGCTACCAGCTCGGTCAAATCGATGTAAATCTCGTCGATGCCGCGATCCTCGACTTGCGGTGCGACCGCCCGTACGGCTGCCTTGAACAGCCGCGAGTATTGGCGGTACTCGTCAAAATCGGTCGGCAACAAGATGGCGTCGGGCGCTTTTTGCGCTGCCTTCATCAGTCCCATCGCGGAGTTGACTCCGAAGGCGCGCGCCTCGTAGGTTGCAGTCGTAATCACCCCGCGTCCGGCGTAGTCGCTCAACTTTGCAAAGCGACGCCGCGGTGCGCCGGTCGCCGGATCTTCTTCCCACACGGGCTGCTGACGCGAACCGCCGCCGATCACGACCGGAAGTCCGCGCAGTTCCGGATAGCGCAGCAGCTCGACGGACGCATAAAACGCGTCCATATCGAGATGGGCAATAACGCGCGGAAGATGAAGCATCGTGCGAGCTGCTGGCGGTTAAAGTGTATGACGCTGGCGCACCGACCAAAGTGAACACAAGCAACGATCGCCTTCTAATCTATGGCGCGGCGTTTTTACGCGGTCTTGCAGCCGGCGCGATCAGCGTGCTGGCTGCCGTCTATCTCGCCAAGCGCGGATTCGACGAAGCGGCGATCGGCATTGTGCTAAGTGCCGGGCTGGCAGGCGTGCTGGCCGGTACCGTTTTCGGAACTTATTTCGCCGACAAGGTCGGGCGCCGCCGCAGCCTGGTGCTGTTGGCGTTATTGGCGTCGATCGGCGGCACCTTGCTCGTAGCCACCGACACGCTATGGGCGATGGCAGTCGCGGCGTTCTTCGGAATGCTGAATACGCAGGGATCCGACCGCGGTGCCGCGCAAGCGTTGGAGCAGGCAATATTGCCAGCGACTGCGAGCGACACCAAACGCACGCGGATTTTCGCGCGCTACAACGCACTGGCCGATGTCGGCGGTGCAGCCGGGGCGCTGCTCGCCGCGTTGCCCGCGCTGCTGCGCGACCGCTTGCAGGTGCCGGAAGTGCGCGCATACGACGCTACGGTGCTTGTCTATGCAGCGTTGATTTTCATAGTGGCGCTGCTGTATGCGCGCTTATCGGCGCAAGCCGAGCGTGCTGCTGCGCCACTTTCGCTGGCCGACCTCGCGCATGACGCACCGCCGAGCGTCAAGCGCGAGGTCCGCCGTTTTTCCTGGCTATCCGCGCTCGATGCAGTGGGCGGCGGCTTTATCGGCTCGGCGCTGATCGCTTATTTTCTGTACGTGCGCTTCGGCGTTAGCGAGACGGAGCTTGCTTGGCTGTTCGTCGCTGCGCGCACGATGACGGTGCTGTCGCACTTCGCCGCCGCCTGGCTCGCGAGTCGTATCGGGCTGGTCAACACGATGGTGTTCACACACATTCCGTCGAGCCTGCTGTTGCTGACGTTGCCGATTGCACCAACTTTCGCCATTGCGGCAGCGCTCTTCATCCTGCGCGAGGGCCTGTCGGAAATGGACGTGCCGACGCGGCAGTCGTATTTGATGGCGATCGTGCCGCCACATGAACGCGTATGGGCCGCCGGCATTTCGCAACTGGCGCGCGCTGCCGGGCGCATGGTGTCGCCGTTGCTGGCCGGTGCTGCGATGCAGGCCGGCGCGCTGTGGTTACCGCTCGCCGCCGGCGCGGCGATAAAGATCGTCTACGACTTACTGTTGTGGCGCGCGTTCCGGCAGATCAAGCCACCGGAGGAGCGGCTGCCCGATTGACCGATCGAAACGTTGGTGTTACCTTGGTGACACCGCAGGGAGTCACTATGTCCGAAACTACGACATTGAAATTGCCCGATGACCTCAAGGCGCGCGTGGTCGACGTAGCTGCCAGTGCCGGCCAGTCGCCGCACGCATTCATGGTCGAGGCCATAGAGCAGCAAACCCAGTTGGCGGAGCGCCGGCGCGACTTCGTCGGCGCTGCGCTCGCCGCCGAGCAGGAGGTTGCTCAGTACGGCCTGGTGCATGACGGTGACGAAGTGCTTGCGTACCTGAAGGCACGACTCGAAGGACGCAAGGCAAGCCGTCCGCGTAAACGCAAGTTGTGACGTGACGCGAGTCGTATTCGCGCCGCGAGCGCTGAACGATCTGGATCGGCTCGCTGCATTTCTGCTCGATCAGTCCGAGCGGCTCGCTGCGGAAACCCAGCCTTTGCTGATTGACGGCTTGCAGGTGCTCAAGCGGCATCCGCTGATCGGGCGGCGCGTCGAAAAAGGGCTGCGAGAACTGCTGATTTCGCGCGGGCGTTCAGGCTACGTCGCTTTGTACCGATATGTCGTGGAGTCCGATACGGTGATCGTGCTGGCGATCCGCCACCAACGTGAAGCTGGCTAACGCTATTGACGTTTGCGGGCCAGGGTCATCCCATCGCCGATCGGCAGCAGAGAAATATCGACTCTGGAGTCGTCACGCAGCTTCAGATTGAGCGCCTGCAGCGCGGCGGTATCGGGGTCTTTCGTTGCATCGACGGATTCCGCGACCTTGCCGCTCCATAGCGTGTTGTCGAATGCGATCAGGCCGCCGGCGCGCAGCAGGCGCAGGCACCGCTCGTAGTAGCCGTCGTAGTTCGTTTTATCGGCATCGATGAAGGCAAAGTCATAGCGGCCTGCTTCGCCGGCAGCCAGCCGCGCGTCGAGCGTTGTCAGCGCGGGTTCCAGCACCAGATCGATTTTTTCCGCCACGCCGGCGCGTTGCCAGTACGGCCGGCCGATCCGCGTGTATTCATCGCTGACATCGCACGCAAGCACGCGCCCATCGTCGGGCAGCGCCAGCGCCACTGCCAGCGCGCTGTAGCCGGTAAATACACCGATCTCGATCGTGCGGCGAGCGCCGATCAACTTGACCAGCAACGCCAGCAACTGCCCTTGCTCGGGCGAGATCTGCATGCCGGCATGCGGATGATCGCTGGTCGCCGCACGCAGATCCGCCAGCGCTGCGTGCTCGCGCAGCGAGGCGTCGAGTACGTACTGATACAGGCGATCGTCCAGACTTATCGTTCGCCGCGACATCAGGGCTTCCTCATGCAATCAGTCTTCGCGGCGCGCTTCGTATTGCGCCGGCGTCGCGCCGCCGCGCGTCAGAAGAGCTCTCAAAGATTGCACCGAGTGGCGGTCCATCGTATTGCCGCCATGATGCGGACGATGCAACACACCTTCGGCATCGTTCAGCTTCACTCGCATGCGCGCGCCGGCCACAGATTCCATTTGCGCACCCAAGTGCTTCAGCAGCGACTCGACTTCGCGGAACGACAGCTTCGTGTTGACCGGGTCCTGGAATATTTCGCGCAGTAAATTGGCGTGCTTCTGGCTCATGAGTAGAAGATGGACTGACAGGCGTTCGGATCAGGTGCGATCGTACCTGCACCCGGCAGAAAGCTTGCTGTAAGGCGTTTCAAATGAAATCCGCGATTCGAATCGGCGTTTCGGGCTGGCGTTATCCGCCGTGGCGCGGCGAATTTTATCCGGACGGCCTGCGCCAGGACGACGAATTGACGTACGCGTCGCAGAGATTGCCGACGATCGAGTTGAACGGGTCGTTTTATTCGCTGCAGTTGCCGTCGAGCTACGCAGCGTGGTATGCCGCCACGCCGAGCGGGTTCATCTTCAGCGTCAAGGGACCGCGTTACATCACGCACATCAGGCGGTTAAAGGAGATCGACAAACCGCTTGCCAATTTCTTTGCATCGGGCGTGTTCAATCTGAAGGAGAAACTCGGTCCGATCCTGTGGCAGTTTCCGCCGAACATGAAGTTCGATGCCGAGCGCTTCGATGCCTTCATGCGCATGCTGCCGCACGACACCGCGGTTGCGCTATCTCTGGCGCGGCGGCGCGAAGCGCGGATGAGCGGGCGCGCGGCTCTGAAAATCGATGCTGTGCGACCTCTGCGGCACGCGGTTGAGATTCGCCACGTGAGTTTCATCGATCCCAGCTTCATCGAGATGCTTCGAGCGCACAAGATCGCATTGGTCATCGCGGACACCGGCGAGCGCTGGCCGCAGCTGCAAGATGTCACTGCGGATTTTCTTTACCTGCGCCTGCACGGCGCCACCGAGCTTTACAAGAGCCGCTACAGCGATGCAGCGCTGAGAATCTGGGCCGATCGGCTGCGCGCCTGGCGTGCCGGCAATCGGCCCATGAGTAGTCAGCTCGCCGTGCCGGGCGCAAAAGTCAAACGAGTCGCGCGCGATGTTTTTTGTTATTTCGACAACACCGACAAGCTGCACGCACCCAAGAATGCGCGGCGGCTAATGCAGATGCTCAACGTCAATTGGGCGCCCGCTC
>CAZKNV010000157.1:0-5201 GCA_964554145.1 uncultured Burkholderiaceae bacterium | reverse complement strand
AGCAGCCGCAGCAAATGTTGCTTGCGGCCGGCAGCTTCGGCCAGCCGCGCGGCATCATTGGCGATCAGCGCCTCGCTCTCATCGTGCAGGGCTTTTATCAGCTCGGAGAATAAGCGGGCGGGAGCGCCGGCGGGAAGCGAACCGTGCGGAGTCATGATCGAAGGGTCAGTGGTGCTGGCAGAGGGATTCGGTGCGCGAGTCGAGGGTCGCAACCAGCCTGGCTGCAATAGCTTCCGCATCGATCCGGTAACGGCCTTCGGCGATTGCGGCACGCAGGGCGATAATCCGGCTTTCCGAACATACTTCGCGTGCGAGTCGAATTTCCGCGCACGGCGGTGCGGGCAGGTTTGAGCGCGCCAGGATGGTCACGCCACAAAGTTCGGCAATTGGGCGTCGAACTTTAGAACTAGCCGTGTTTATGCCAACGGCGGCTTGCGCGGTGCATTATTCTTACTTGATCGCTGTAGCCCCTCACTGCTGACATCACTCGCGTGGCCGACTCGCCTACCACTTCGCAACGTTCCGCCAAGCCGCGTGTGCGCGCACAGGGAACGCCTGCGGCTGCGCCTGACGTGGTCTCCGAGGAGCGGGCGCTGGCGCTCGGATTGCCTGGCAGCGCGGAGGCCGCATCGCCCCCACAATCGAATGCGTCGGGCACATCAGGTACTGCGCCGGGCTTACGGGCGACACTGCAGCCGGCTGACCTCGTTGCGCCGACCGCTGCCGATGACGCGGCAAGTCTGGCCGCGCGTCCGGCCGACACGGTCATTGAAACCCTGCTGGCGGCAGCGCACATCGGCCTTGCCTTGCTCGACCGCGATCTGACGTACCGACTATGGAATAACTGCCTTGAAGAGCTGTTCGACGTGCCGGCGGATGCGTTGCTTGGCCGTGCGATCGGCGAGGTCACCGGGCTTAATCAGATACCGGATCTGATCGTGGAACTGCATCGCATCCACGAAGGAGGTGAGCGCACGCCTGTCGAGCGCGAGTATCAACTGCCAGGCGCTGGACGCGGATGGGTGAGAGTCAACTTGGCGCCGGTGTTCGCCATCGACGGCCGCTTTGACGGCGTGTTGATCACATGCGAGCCGATCGATCGCGAGCGCTTTGCGCAGCATTCGCTGGGAGCGTTGAAGCAGGCGCTCGAGTCGATCGGCGAGATGGTGTTTGAAATCGACCGCCACGGCGCGGTGGTCGACGCCAACGATGCCGCTCGCCAACGGCTCGGCTACGAGCGCGACGCTTTAAGGGGAATGTCGCTGGCACAGATCGATGCGAGTCTTGCCGACGGCGGCGAAGGTGAGATTGGATTTGCGCCGTTATACGAACAGTTGCAAATGCGCGGCTCGCACCAGACCGAAACGCGCTACAAGACGCGGTTCGGTTCCGAGTTCGCGGTCGAAACGGTTCTGCAGCGAGTCGTGCACGATGGGCGCGAGTTCATCCTGCTGCTGGCACGCGACATCGGCACACGCAAACAGGCCGAGTCCGATCTGACCGAAAGCGCGGAACGCTTTCGCGCACTGTTCGACGAAAGTCCGGTAGCGGCGCTTCTACTGGACAGCGAATTTCGGCTGATCGGTATCAATCGCGCAGCATGCGAAACGCTCGGCTATGACGCCGACGAACTGCTGGGCAAGGATCCGGAAACGCTGCTGCATGCGGACGATCGACCGCTGCATTTGCAGGCGCGCGAACAAATGCAGCGCGGCGCGACCGAGTCCGAATCGGCCGAGCAGCGCTTCATGCATCGCGATGGCCGGGTCGTATGGACCAAACTTTCGATGCGCGCGATTGCACCGGACAGCGGATTGCGGCACACGCTGCTGGTGCTGGAAAACTTCACCGATCGCAAGATTTTCGAAGAGCAGTTGCAGGTTGCGTTGCGCGATCAGCAGACATTGTTCGAGACGATGTCGGTCGGCGTGGCGCAGACGATGTCGGGCAAGATTCTGCTGGCCAATCGAGAATTCGCCGAGATGTTCGGCTACAGCGACGGTGAAGTGATCGGCATGCCGCTGTGGGATCTGTGCATCGACCGCAATCATCGCGCGCCGAATGAGGTTTCGGGCATGCCGGTGGTGCGGGCTTATCAAACCACCAGCGGTGAAGTAGTGCTGTTTCGGCGGGACGGCGAGCCGGTGTGGTGCCTGGTGCAGGCGCGCCCGATTCAGTCGCAGGAACCCGGTCTCGAAAGTCTGCAAGAGGCGATCTACACGTTTCAGAATATTTCCGAGATCAAGCGACAGCGCGAGGCGCTGTCGCGTTCGCTGCTGGAACTGAAGGAACAGGGCGAAGAGCTGCAAAGCGCGCTCGCGCAACAGCAACTGATTTTCGACACCGCGCTGGTCGGCCTGCTGTTCGTGCGCGACGGCCGTCCGGTGCGGGCCAATAGCGCGATGGAAGATCTGCTGGCGTGCGAACCTGGGGCGCTGGTGTCGCAGATGCAGTTGTTCTCACATCCGACCGATCACCTGCTGCTGGAGAATTTGTCCGAGCACTTCCAGCGCATCAACGACACCGGCGCCACCGAGTTCGAGCTGCACATGTTCCGCCGCAAGGGCTCTCCGATCTGGGTCGCGGTGCAGGGACGTGCGGTCAATCCGGAGCGGCCCGAGCTCGGATACATCTTTGCCTTCGTCAATGTCGACGAGCGCAAGCGCTCGGAGCGCGAACTGCGCGCGACGTTGTCCGAGCTGCAGCTTATTTTCGATAACGCACTGGTGGCCGTGCTGTACGTGGCCAACGATCTGATCGTCAAGGCCAATGCGGCGACCGAACAGCTTTTCGGTTACGACTCGCGCGACTGGGACGAGCTGCAGATTTCGTCGCTGTTCGCAACGGCAAGTGATTGGGACGATATCCGCGAGCTGCCGCTGGCCGAGGAGGAATCGACCGACGAGATCGGAGTAAAAGCGGAAGCCGACGCAGAAGCAAAAGCGACCGACGGCGGCGTTTCGTTCGAGCGGTCAATGCGGCGCGCCGATGGCACGACCTTCTGGTGCGCCGGCTATGGCCGTCCGATCGATCCGTCAGCGCCCGATCGCGGCATCATCCTGACCCTGGTCGACGTCGATGCACGCCGGCGTTCCGAAGAAGAATTGCGGCGCGTGCGCAACTATCTGGACCTGGTCGTCGAAAACCTGCCGGTGCTCGTGTCCGTGCGCGAAGCTGAAACGGGGCGCTTTGTCAGCCTGAACCGCGCCGGCGAGGCGATAACCGGGCTGACGCGCGACCAAGTCATCGGCCGCACGTGGGGCGAAATCTATGCGCGCCAGTTTGCCGATTTGTACTCCGAGCTCGATCGCAAGGCACTGACCACCGGAACGCAGGTCGATCGGCCGCGCGACGTGATGCTGCGCGCCGACGGCAAGCGGCTGACGATCAATCAACGAGTGGTGCCGCTGTTCGAATCCGAGCCCGGGCGCGCTGCGGCAGCGGGCGATGCGAATGCGCGCTATGTGATGTCGATCATCGACGATCTAAGCGAAGAAGTGCGCGCTGAGACCGCGTTGCGCGAGACCGAAGCGCGGTTCCGCCAGTTTGCCGAGAACATCGATCAGCTCGTGTTCATCATGACCGGCGATTTTTCGAGCGCACTGTATGTCAACCCGAGATACACCACGCTGATCGGCGCGCCGGTTACCGAGCTGCTCGACGATCCGCGCAGTGTGATGCGGCACGTTCACTACGAAGATGTACCCACCGTGACTCGGACATTGCCGCGGCTGGTGGCGCGCATGCGCCGGTTGATGCGCTCTGAATTTACCGCGCGCATCGATCATCCGACACGCGGAGTGCGCAACGTCAACGTGCGATTGAGCCCGGTGCGCATGGAAGACGGTGCGATCCGGGTGTTCGGCATTGCCGATGACGTCACCGAGCGCACGCGCGCCGAACAGCAGAAAATGGAGCAGATCGTCAAGCAGCGCGACGTGCTGGTGCGCGAAGTGCATCACCGCATCAAGAACAATCTGCAGGGCGTGGCCGGGCTGTTGCAGCAGACCGCGGATGCGCGGCCCGATGTGGCCGACATCCTGTCCGAAGCGGCGACACAGATTCATGCGATCGCGCAGGTGCACGGACTGCAGATTCGGGCCAGCGGCACGCTGCCGGTGCTCGGGGTGGCGCAGGGAATATTTGCCACACTGTCGAACATGTTCGGCGTCGAGGTGCGTTTCGAGCCGCCGCCACCCGATCTGTGGCGCTTCGGCTTGCCGGAAAACGAGGCGGTGCCGCTGGCGCTGGTGATCAACGAACTCGGCACCAACGCAATCAAACATCGCGCGACGCGACAGGACAGCATCATGGTCAGGGTCAGCACGCGCCCCGACGGCATGGAGTTCGCGATCGAGAATCCCGGCACGCTCAAGGAAGGCTTTGACCTGGCGCAGATTTCGGCCAGCGTATCGGGTCTCGGACTGGTCAAGGCGCTACTGCCACGGCGCGGTGCGCGGCTCACGGTCGAACGCACCGGCGCGGTGGTCGCCACGCGCTTGCAGCTATTTCCACCGGCGATTCGCGAAGACAGCATTTAGACAGGATTTTATCTGCCGATTGAGCGCGCGCGGCTGCGGCACAATCATGGCCGGGAGTGAGTGAGACCATGGAAAATGAACAGCCGCTGGTAATGGTGGTCGATGACGACCGGTTGGTGCTGGCCACACTGGTTGCCGGGCTGAAACAGGCGGGCCTTGCAGTGATCGAGACCGATAACGGCGACGATGCGATCCTGCTCGCACGCAAATACAAGCCGAAGCTTGCGATCCTCGATATGCGCATGCAGGGCAAGTCCGGCATGGACGTTGCCCGCTATCTGGCCGCCAATACCGACACCGGCTTCATGTTTCTCTCGGCGTTTGGCGACCAGGATATCGTTGATGAGGCAATGCGCATGGGCGCTCTGGGTTATCTGGTCAAGCCGCTGGACGTGCGGCAGATCGTGCCGGCAGTGCAGGCCGCGCTGGCGCGTTCGGTTGAGGAAAAAGCGGTGCCGGTCCAACCTTCAGGCGAAGGCGGGCGCGACGATTTTGTTGCTATCGGCATCCTGATGGAGCGCTTGCGTCTCGATTACGCACGTGCGCTGGATGCTCTGCGACTGCAGGCAAAGGCGGAAGGCAAACAGGTAGGCGAGCTGGCCAGCACGATGGTCGATGCAGCGAATCGCTTAAATTCGATTCGGCACTAGTCGTGCACTC
>CAZKNV010000156.1:0-5209 GCA_964554145.1 uncultured Burkholderiaceae bacterium | reverse complement strand
CTAATCCGATCGGATTAGCGCAAAATCAGGTCAGACGCACGCTGGAATTCGGGCCGGTTTCTCGTTGTTTCGAAGGCGGTTTCTTCTTCGATGTTTGGCGAGATCCCAGTGATAAAGTCAACCGCATGTCGATCTCCCCCGCGATGCGTCGCTTTACCCTGGCGCACCCGAACATTGTCGTGGTTCCGGCCGAGGCGCTCGACGAGCACGGGCTCGAGCCGGAGTTCGCCAAACTGCTGATCACCGACGGCCGCTTGTCGGTCGATCAAGTTGACTGTCTCGAGCGCGGCACCGCGCTGTACTGGCAACGCTGCCGCGATCTTTTCGCGCGCGCGCCCGGTTCATGGTTTCCGCCGCGCCAGACGAATCTTCTGATCATTTCCGAGCAGCGTGGCATCTTTCCGTACATGGAGCCGTTCATCGGCACGTCTTCGCTGTTGTACGCGTCCGACCTGAACACGCATCCCGAGTATGTCGCTTACATGTTGGTGCACGTCGACCGACTGGCGCTGCTGCCTTCAGTGCGTGCGGCGCTCGTCTGCAACCTGAGTTACTGGTTCGACCGCGACGATGCGAGCCGGAGCGCATTTGCCAGCGCCGCCGCGCGTGCGAAGCGGCCGGATGCGCGGTGTTTCACTGCGCTGGCAGACGCGTTCGACTGGATCGATCAGCTCTTGCACATTCCGCTGCGCGAACCACAGCAGGACCCAACCGAGCCCTATCTCGCCGTGGAGGGTGCCGATCTCTACGTGCCGAAGCGCTTGCAGCCGCAGGTCACCGCGCTCTGCGACGCCGGCGACCACGCCGTTAGAAATGCTGTGCAAATCACTGCGCCGGCTGCCGTGCCCGCACGCTCACGCACCGTCGATGCGCTGTGCGATTGGCTGCAGCAGACGCGTGCCCATGTGATCGTCGTGGCGCCCGACGGCACGACGGTGTGGTCCCCGGAGATGAAGGATCCTCGATGGATGAGGCGCGCGCTGGTCAATGCCGGCGATGCTGCTATCGCGAGTTTGCACGAGGACTTGCGCACGATAGATGAGCGTTCCCGGCAATTTCTCGAGCGCGTTACCGATGTTGACACACTGCCGAAGAGTTACGCCGTATTGGAGTTCGAAGGCGGCACCTACATCGATCCCGCTCGGCGCGCGGTGGTACACAAGTTGAAGCAGGAAGCGTTCGACTGTCTGGCCGCCCCCGCACCCTTCTTCTTCAGGCTGTTCCTTGGTGCGCGCGTCATGCACGAGTGGGGGCATCTGGCGCATGCCGGGAAATTCCTGCGCGTGGCCGACGAGAATAAGATGGCTTACAAAGAAGCTCGCGCTGAACTAGGTGATTGTTTTGTTCGGACGATCGCAGCGATGCCCGAAAGAGTGCGCGCCAGTGATGCAGAAACAGCGGCCCTCTCGCTACGCTCGAACGAACTTCCGGCAGCCCTCGCGCGCAAGACACTGGCGCGAGTCGGCGACTATCTGTCCAACCTGATGTGCTCGAAACTGCTACCGGGTGAGGAGATGCAGATGTATGTCCGCACCAATGTGCGCCCTCATTTCGACGAAAGGCTGGGGCTGGTCAGCGAACTTGCGCGATACACGTACGAAGTGCATTACCTAGCACTGGCGGATCTGCCGAGATCGTACTTCTTCAACACGTCTCGCTTCGTCGACTACTTCATCAATAGCGGAATCATCAGCGAAGAGAACACGAACGCCCTGTTCGACGCTGCCGGACGAGTACTTGCCTGCTATGCAATCGACGAGACGAAGCTCGCGCTTCCTGCCCAGGTGTAGAAACGGGCGGCTACTGCAGCAATTTGTAGCCGAAGGTGTGGCACTCATCAAAGCCGCATTGCAGTATCACTGACACGAAGTTGATCAGACAGATCACGATCACGTAGATACTCAAAACGTCAGCAATCTTCCTGATTACCGGAAACTCGCCGACGCCGGCCTCGCGCAAATACTCGTCGCCACCCAAGATTGCGAGCTTGATCGCGTATGCGGTAAGCAGCGTCAACGCAATGATGATCGACCACACTGGCATGTGTATGCCGAATATCGCGCTGCCGATGTATTCGTGACCTGGACGAGGATAAATGTCGAGTAGGCTCTGCCGCACGGACACGATCAACAAGACAATCGCGAACAGCAGGCTGAAGCCGGTGTTCTGATACGAAAAACCGTGGCGGAAGTTCAACATGATGCCGAAGCACACGCCGAACATCGCGACGCATTCCAGCAGGCAAAGCGGGCACGGCAACTCGCCGTTTGCATATTGCAGCGTCATCGCGGCCGTCAAAATGCCGGCGATTACGAACATCACGAGCAGCAGATAGACGTAATTCAGCAGCGCGAGCAGCCGCTGCGACGGCATTGGTCGGCTATCGATCATGAACGTACCTGCGCCGTGTCGTCGAATTCCGTCTGGATCCACGGCATCCGGAATCCGTACTCGGGGCTGTAGATTTCAAAAAGGAAAAGTCCGATGGATAAAACTAGGCAGCCGGCAAACAGCGCCACGGCTAATGACCAGCGTCCGAGCCAGCCGAAAATCAGTGCCAATGTCATCGTTGCGAACACTGCGACCATCATGACTGCATCTCCCAACTACCTTCTATCCGCAATGAACGCTTCCATCCGATTACGGGCGCGCACGTATTCGAGTTCGTCGGCGCCCTCGGCTAGAAATGCATCGAAGTCGTCATGCTCCCAGAACTCGCGCCGAATCAGATCGACGAAAGCGTGCACGAGTGAGGGATCGAACTTAGTTCCCGCATCTTGCTTGAGATCATTCAAGGCTGCTTGGATTGACAGCGGCGTTCGGCGCCATGGCCGCCGGTGAGTCATCGCGTCGAATGCATCGCAGACAGCGACGATACGGGCCTCCTCCGCAATCGCATCGCCGCTGAGGCCGCGAGGATAGCCACTCCCGTTGTAGCGCTCATGATGCTGCTCGGCGATCGTGCTCGCAACGTCCAGAATTCGCAGCTTCGACTTGCGCAGCAATTCAGCTCCGTACTGCGTGTGCGTGCACATCACCTGGCGCTCGCTCTCCGATAAGCTGCGCGGCTTTTGCAGTATGCGGGCAGGAATCGCCATCATCCCGATATTGCATAACTGCCCTCCCAATGCGAGAGCAGCAATCCGCTCCTCGTCCCACCCGATTGCACTGGCGAGGCAGCGCGCAAGTTTGGCTACACGAAAGGTTCGGTATAAATCATGCCCACTGACGACCTCGGCGTTGATAGCAGTTTCAACGAGGTGTTGAATCCGTTGCTGAACGCCAGCGTGCAGGCGTTGAGACCTAACGAGCAGAGTGTCGTCAAATACGGACGTACCCGTTTGGAACTGCACTGATTCAGCGAGCCCTTCATATTGCAGCGGCACGACTTCTGCATCGATCGATTTCTTCTTCCACTCAACAAGTTCCTTTAGATATTCCAACGCCTTGTCCGACTGACCCGCGGCCTCGTGCGCGTCGGCGCACATTCCGAGATACTCCACTACATCGATATGATCAACGCGCTTAGCGAACGCCAACGCACTTTCAACTGCGGCCAACCCGCTTTCCACGGTACCGGACCACACATCGATGAGCCCAAGCAACGCTTCGTGGCGTTGCGTCGTCCTCTTCACTCCGGCCAACTTGGCTAAGCGGCCCGATTCCTGCGCATGGCCCTTAGCGTTGTTCATTTCACCAGTCAACAAATACAGTTGCCCTAGCGTGTCATGGGCGTTCGCATAGCGGAGCACGTCTAGTCTCGTTTTCGGCGCATCGGTTGGAAACGGCAAAAGTGCGCGCAGCCCAGATACCGGGTCGCGCATCTGAACGGCGCAATTCGCTATGTTGTTGCGGGACGCGAGCTCGAGATTAGGAAAGCCGTGTTGAGCCGCCAGCTCGCGCGATCGCCTTAAATAGGTCATCGCCACATCAAACTGAGCCATTGCTGCCCACAGATCTCCGACCCTCTTTATGGCCAATATCTCTCGCTCGATATCCCCAAGCGTGCGTGCGAGCCGCCACGATTCCGCGTGCGCCATCGTTGACTCGGTGAACCTACCAAGATCGGAAAACGCCAGGCCTTCCACTCCACGCGCTTGACACAGCAGTAACTCTTGCTCAAGCGCACTGGCCAGGCGCGACGCAAGCGATGCCGCTTGTAACGCCTCCACCGGTTGCGCTGCGAAGAAAAAATTTCTGGCGAGCCGAATCAAGGCGTCGATACTGTCCGACGTATGAGCATGATCCGGCAACGTCGTGAGGTAACGCAGCACCTCCACCAGGTCGATGTCGTCGGTGTTGTCCAGCTCGTCTGCGCGGGCCTTCAGGCGATCGCGCAACCCGGCGAGGGACAGACTGGCAAGCTCGTCTTGTGTCATTTAAACCGTTGCTTGTGACATTCGCCCTAGCGAATTTCGTGAGCGAGGAATCGCGTGCCGGGCCGACGCAACAGCCAGATCACGATTGAAAGATTAAGCAGATTCCAAAGCAGCCCATTAATAAACGCGGCGCGGTACGAGCCGGTCAGGTCGAACACCGCGCCGGACATCCAGCCACCGAGCGCCATGCCGAACAGCGTGGCCATCACGACCATCCCGACTCGCGCGCCCGCTTCTTTCGGTGCGAAGTACTCGCGAATGATGATCGCGTAGCTGGGCACGATGCCACCCTGGAACAAGCCAAACAGCGCCGAGACGATAAACAGCGAACTGAGTCCGTCGAACGGGATGTAAAGCAGCAGCGCGAGACCTTGCAGCGCAGAGCCGAGCAACAATGTGCGCAGGCCGCCGATATGATCGGCGATCCATCCTGAAGCGAGCCGGCTGACGATGCCGGCGGCGAGCATGATCGACAGCATCTGTGCTCCGACTGCGGGACCGAAGCCGAGATCGGCGCAATAGGCGACGATATGCACCTGCGGCATCGACATCGCCACACAGCACGCAACGCCGGCGATCATCAGCAGCGTCTGCAGAGCGAACGGCGAGATGCCAAGCGGCATCGTGCTGCGCATTGCGCCCGAATTGACGATTGATGCCGGCGCATGCGGAGGTTTGTGCCGCATCGCATACGTCAATGGCAGCATCGTCACCAGGCAGATTGCGCCTATATAAAGATGTGCCGAACGCCAGCCGACCGTTTCGATCAGATGCTGCACGATCGGCGGCCACACCGCCCCCGCCAGGTAGTTGCCGGACGCAACGATCGC
>CAZKNV010000155.1:0-5215 GCA_964554145.1 uncultured Burkholderiaceae bacterium | reverse complement strand
CACGGACGCGGACCATCAAGCAAGAGAAGTAGTCTCCGATGGAACTCGACGTGGTCTGGGCCCACGTACTAGATAGTCTGGGTTCGCACCGCCGATCACGACGACGTTGCATTGCGCGCCAGGTGAAGTGCGATCAGACCTACGCGAAGCTTCGGGCGCCGCTCGAAAGCCAGTATTTCACCCAGTAAGTACGGCTTCAGCCTTGCCGCTTGAAGAATTGCACCTGGCGCTCGTGCTGCTTGGCCGCTTCAAGCGTCGCAAACGTTCCGAGATTTCGTCTCTTGCCGGTCGCGACGTTTTTCTTCCGTGAATACAACCGGTACTGCCCACTCTTGAGCTTCCGAATCATTCGTCACCTCGCATTCAGAGTCTCATTCACGCTGACCAGCGTGCTGCCTCCCGCAGAAAGCAGGTTCGTGGCGAGCATGACGTCATTGATGTCGCCGTGCGCGGTCCACGTCGGGTGCCGTCGATGGACTGGATCCAGCCAGAAGCGCCGGATGATCAGGCCGACAGACGCATGCGCTGTGACGGCATCGAGCAGATCGCGCACCTGCGCGCTGCTCGAGTCGCTATTCGACGCTGCCTGCGGGTCCTGCTCGGTGCGCGCGATGGCTTGCAGTCCGATCGCAAGCCCGAGCTCGCGAAATGCGAGCCGGCGCGACGCCGGCTGGTCGAGCTCGCCCATCCTGATGTAGTGCCGCAGACCGGCCAGCGCTGCCGTCAGCAGGCTGCGCAGCAACTGCTGATGCGGCAGGCTGGCCCGGATCACGAGCTGGTGAAGTCGCTCCGCGTCCATCAGCAGGCCACCGATTCCGAGCGGATCGGCCGTCACCCAGTCACCGCCCTCGACCATTCGGCCCAACCCGGCAATCGCTTCGTCAAGATCGGGTCCGGCGGACTCGCTGGCGAACAACGACGCGGTGTGGCGAAGTTCGAGACAGGTGATGAAGCCATCGAGGGGATCGTGCTGGCCCGTCGAAGGCACCAGCGGACGACTGAGGTCGATGCTCATCTTCCACGCCAGCCGCGGCGGCTCGCCTCGCGGTGACCGCTGCTGAAAGCCACGGTAGGCGGCTTCGGCGAGTTCGCGTGCCCACAGGTTGAAGCGTCCCTGTCCCGTCGCACGAGCCACTTGATTCAGCGCGTGCATCCACCGCGTCAGGTAGTGAAGGTATTGACCGTCCCGATCCCATTCCACCTGCGGATCGAAAGGCTCGTCTGCCTGGCGCTCGGGCAGGCGTTTGCCGATGCGCAATCCCCCGCGCGTCGGGTGCAAGGCGCCCATCTGTTCAGGCAGACCGTTGAGCCACCCGACCCGCGAATCGTCGGGTCGATGCTTGCCGAGTACTTCATGGACGCGATCGACCAGAGTCAAGGCGAGTCCGCCATAGGACTGGTCTCGCGTTGCCCGCGCAAGACCCAGAAAGTTGCACACCGCAAAGGCATCGGTCCACAGATAGCGCTGCTGCGGGCCCTCGGGGGTGAGTCCGGTGCGCTCCGCAAAACGCACCATCAGCTCGATGGCTTGCTCCGTAAGCGCCTGGTCTTCGTTTATCACGAGCGGCATACTCAGCGGCGGCGTTTTTCCCGACGCGATCGACCATGGCGAAGAGCCGTTCATCAAGGAAGCGCTCGGCGAGCGCCGGCCCTTCGGGTGTTCTCTCTAATTGGAGAACGTCGAATCGCACTCAATCGCGCTTATCCCGGCGCAGCGATGTCGACGGCACGCTGTTCGCTGCTCTGCCTCTCTGTGAAAGACCGTGTTGCCACCAACGCAGGCTGCGCGGCATCGCGCGGCGGAACGCCGGTTTCGATGAAA
This sequence comes from uncultured Burkholderiaceae bacterium, assembly GCA_964554145.1. GTDB lineage: Bacteria > Pseudomonadota > Gammaproteobacteria > Burkholderiales > Burkholderiaceae_F > JACCZX01. The sequence continues at coordinate 3,393 of CAZKNV010000155.1, read as the reverse complement.
GACTTCATCCGCATCAGATCGGCATCCAACTCGTGCTTCGGATCGCGTCCGAGCAACGTCGCAATCGTGTGACCGAGTGCGCCGCCCGGTGGGCTGTACGACATGCGCACCGTGACGCGGGTGCCGCCATTCGACCCGTCGAAGCGCACGAAACCCGCGTGTTGGACCAGCGAGTCGGGCTCGCTGCGCCAGGCGAGCACTTCCGGACGGATCCTCTCGATGATCTCCGAGACCCATTCGATACGTGTGCCGGCAGGGCCTTTGACGACCCAATGCGACCGTGTTTCGTCGATCCGACGAACTTCCTCCACGAGCGACATAAAGCGCGGGAAGTTGTCGTAGTTCGACCAGAGATCGAAGACCTCCTCGCGCGGCGCCGCAATGTGAATCGCCTTTTCGATGTCGACTCCGCGGCGGCCATCGGAAATCCCGAGTACTCGCCCTACATTCTGATTGGTGGCTGCGCGTGTCGCCAAGCCAACTCCGGTGACGCCGAGCAATACGCCCATTGGATCGCGGCGTCCGATGCCATACGCGGCGAGTGCGACGCCGGCGCCGAACGCCACCAGCCGCGGGCCGGGCGCCCAGCTTTCCTGCATGAATTCCATGCGCGGCAGCCGCCGACCGCTGCCACCTTGCAAGCTCGGCACATTGCCGGGGGTTTCATGCCCCTCGAGTCGGTTTTCCACCTCTCGTACACCGGGAACGGACTGGACTTCGCGCAGGAGTCGCCGCTCTTCTCGCTTCAGAATCGGTCCGGTCAGCGTTACGCATCCCGACGCTGCCGTGACTTTGACGGCATGCGGATGCGACACCAGACGTCCAAGCCGCGCACGGACGCGCTCGCTGAGTACATCGTCATTCGGCGATTCATCGCGCACGATGCCGCGCGCTTGTGCAAAGAAACCGCTGACCCGATGCGCCAGATCTCGCAGCGCTGCATCGCCCATTTCGCACCCGGTGCGGGTCAGCCTGACCGCTTGGTCGCGAGCGAGCGCGATACGCCGCCGCCCTTTGTCAGGATCGAGCAAGTACATCAGCAGCGCACTGACACCGGCGGCCGCTATTGCGTTGCCCCATTTGATATTGCTTGGGTTGTTCATAGCGGTCTCCAGAGAAAGCGTGACAGATCACACGCAGCAATGCGTGTGCCTCTCGTCCATGCACCAAACCGCTCAGACGGCCCGTGATACGTCTGCGAGCGCTTCAGCGACAGGCTCCATATCGGAGGCCTCAACGGCAAAATCGCCAAGCGAAACGATTCCAACCAGCCGCTTGTCACGGTTGACCACCGGCAGACGGCGCACTTGCCGTTCGCTCATCAGTCTCGCCGCCTCTTCGACAGACTCGTCGTCGAAGGCCCAGAACACACCCTCGGACATCACTTCGCGTACCTTGGTGCTCGGCCCCTTGTTATCGGCAACCGCTCGAATCACGATGTCGCGATCGGAAATTGCCCCGATCAAGCGGTCATTTTCGCCCACCGGTATGAGCCCGAAATCGCCGCTGCGCATCTTCTGCGCCGCTTGATGGATCGTTGCATCGGGGCTGATCACCGTAACGTCCCGGCTCATGATGTCTCTAAGTTTTTGCATAGCGATCTCCTTGTTACGTGTTGAATTAGGGTTTCACGCACGGTCGCGCAGTTCTGTGACTCCTTCTTTCTCGGCGCAGTGGTCGCAGCAGAACATCCGGCCGTCCTTTTCCAGACCATGGCCGACGATGCGCACGCCGCAGTGTTCGCAGGTCGGCGCCAGCTGATGTATCGCACATTCAAAGCTATCGAAGGTGTAGGTGCGACCACCCTTGATCACTTCGAACGTTTTGTCATAGTCATTACCGCAAGCGTCGCATTTCGCCATGCTCGTCTCCTTTAGCGTCCGCTGCGTGCACGCGTGCGTGCGGCCTTGCGCGCAGCCTCGGAGCGCCCCGCAGCGCCCTTTGTCTTGGCCGCCTTGCGAGCCGCGGCGGAGCGTTCGGATGCCGTCCTGCTTTCTGCCGCCGCGTGCGCCTGCCTGGCCAGCGCTTTCTTCGAAGCGGCTGCGTGACCTTCGCGTTTCAGCGCCTTCGTGGTTGCGCGCGATCGGGTGCGCGAAATCCTATCGTCGCCGTCCTGTCCGGCGCGATAAGCGCTGGTGGCGCTGCGTCGGGTTTCTTCAGATGTGGTGCCCTTCTCGGGCGGTGGCAAATCCACACCAGCCCGGCGCGCTTTCGATAGGCCGATCGCGATCGCCTGCTTGGCCGACCGCGCGCCGTGCTTGCCTTCGCGGATGTGCTCGATCTCCTCGCGCACGAACTCGCCGGCTTGCGTGCTCGCCGCCTTACCTTCGCGTTTGTCTTTCTTCGCTCGTTCCAGGGTCGCTTTTTCAGGCATTTCGAATCTCCGTTGGTCGGGTCCTTCCGCCAGGAACAACTCGGCTAGCAAACACTTCGCCTGCCCGGAAGATCTATGGGGACTCGCACTTTTTTACATCATCGGTAAACAACGAATTGAGTTCCTGGCCGGACGCCGCGTTGGCAAACCCGTCGAATCTGCCTTGCTCCGCAATCAGTCTGGCGGCACGCACGAATCCACCCCAGGCTGAGCGCGCGAGCGCACCGCCCACGCTGACTCGCCGCACCCCAAGCTCGGAGATCTCCTTCATCGTCAGCTCGCTCGTCGATCCCACCAGCAGATTGAACGGCTTCGGCGCGACCGCGGTGACCATGGTCGCGATCTGCTCGCGCGTGCGGATGCCCGGCGCGTACAGGCAATCGGCGCCAGCCTGTGCGTAGGCCTTGAGCCTTGCGATCGTTTCGTCGAGGTCGGGCCGGCCCACCAAAAAGCATTCGGCGCGTCCGACCAGAAGCGTATCGCCGCCTGCCTCATCGATGGCGCTGCGCGCCGCGCGCATCCGCTCGACCGCGACGCCGAGCTCGAACAGCGGCTGCGCTGCATCGCCGGTCGAATCTTCTATCGACAGTCCCGCCACCCCGGTCTCGACTGCGAGACGTACGCTTTCCTTAACTCCGGCAGCATCGGGCGCAAAGCCACTTTCGAAGTCGGCATTCACCGGCAACTCGGTGGCCGCGACGATATCGTGCAGGTGGGCGAGCGCCATGTCGCGCGAAATGCCATTGTCGGGACGGCCCTGCGACCAGGCGAAGCCGGAACTCGTGGTGGCGAGCGCCTTGAAGCCAAGACTTTGCAGGAAACGCGCGCTGCCGATGTCCCACGGATTGGGAATGACGAAGCACCCCGCGTCGTGCAGTTGTTGAAAAGTGCGCCGCTTATCGGCAATGCTGCGGCGAGTCTCGGCCATGCGGAGCGCTCCCGGGTTAGTTGCGCGGTGCGGCGTCCGGTTCGCCGCAATGGCGCAGGATCTCGGCTCGCGCCGCGTCTCGCAACCTTAC
>CAZKNV010000154.1:0-5263 GCA_964554145.1 uncultured Burkholderiaceae bacterium | reverse complement strand
GGCGTTCGTCGAGATCGGCCTGCCGCGCGCCGCCTTCCTGCACGTGGCGGACATCTGGTCGGCACGCAACGGCAACGGCATCGAGCGCCCCATCGAGAAGGTCCTCTCCGAGGGCCAGACGCTGCTCGTCCAAGTGGTCAAGGACCCGATCGGCAGCAAGGGCGCGCGTTTGTCGACGCAGGTCAGCATCGCAGGCCGCATGCTGGTCTATCTGCCACAGGACCCGCATATCGGAATCTCGCAGCGTATCGAGAACGAAGAAGAGCGCACGCAATTGCGCGAGATGCTGCAGCGGCTGGTGCCGCCCGACGAGCGCGGCGGCTACATCATCCGCACCAGCGCTGAGGACGCTACCGAGCAGGACATTGCGAACGACCTCGAGTATCTGCGCGTGCTGTGGGGGCGCATTGCGGAGCGCCGCGCTGAAAGCGTCGCGCCGGCGGTCCTTTACCAGGAGCTATGGCTCGCACAACGCATCTTGCGCGACGTAACGACCGAAGCAACCGCCTCCGTGCAAGTCGATTCGCGCGAGAATTTTCAGAAACTGCAGTTGTTCGCGCGCCAGTTCGTGCCGCGGGTCGAAGCAAAGCTGATCCATTACACCGGCGAGCGGCCGCTGTTCGATCTGCATTCGATCGATGCCGAAATCGAAAGGGCACTGGCGCGCCGAGTGGAACTCAAATCGGGTGGCTATCTGATCATCGATCAGACCGAGGCAATGACAACGGTGGACGTCAATACCGGCGGCTTCGTCGGCACACGAAACTTCGACGACACGATTTACAAGACCAATCTTGAAGCGGCGCAGGCCATCGCGCGCCAGCTCAGGCTGCGCAATCTCGGCGGCATCATCATCGTCGACTTTATCGACATGATGAACGCCGAGCATCAAGACGCGGTGTTGACAGAATTCAAGAAGGCGCTGGCACGCGACCGCACTCGCATGACGGTCAGCGGATTCACGCAGCTCGGCCTGGTCGAAATGACGCGCAAACGCACGCGCGAATCGCTGGCGCACATATTGTGCGAGCCCTGCCCGATGTGTCAGGGGCGAAGCCAGGTAAAGACGGCGCGCACGATGTGCTTCGAAATCCTGCGCGAGCTGACACGCGAATCGCGCCTGTTCGACGAGACGCGAGAGTTCCGGATACTGGCTTCGCAACAAGTGATCGATCTGTTCCTGGAAGACGAATCGCAGTCGCTGGCGATGCTGTCGGATTTCATCGGAAAGCCGGTGTCGATGCAGGTCGAGACGGTGTACTCGCAGGAGCAGTACGACATCGTTTTGATGTAGCTTTTTCGCAATGCCACCGGATACCTGAGCCCCTCTCGGTCGTGGCACTCCGTAAACTATCGCCCCTCGTATCTCATTCAAATAAAAAGGGAGGTCGCTATGAATCGACGGATATCCATCATCGCAACGTTGCTTGTCGTCGCGTTCACGGCGTTCGGCTGTGCAAGCCAGCCCACCGTTGCATGGACTACGCTGATCGACGGGGCGTCCGGCCTGGATAGCTGGATTCGCGTTGGAGATGCCAATTGGCGGGCGGTGGATGGCGCCATTCAAGCGGACAAGAAAACCGACAAGGCCGCCAGTTTTCTCCTCTCGAAGACCTCGTACACCAACTTTCGGATACGGGCCGAGTTCTGGGTCAGTGACGATGCCAACAGCGGCATCTATATGCGTTGCGCCGACGCCAAGAACATCACCGACAAGACTTGCTACGAGGCGAATATCTTCGACCAGCGCCCCGATCCGACCTACGGCACCGGGGCCGTCGTTCACATCGCAGCGGTATCTCCGATGCCGAAGGCGGGCGGCAAATGGAACACCTACGATATCACGGTCAAGGGCACGCGCTTGATTGTTACGTTGAATGGCGTCGTCACCGCTGATACTCAAGACAGCAAATTCCCCAGCGGGCCAATCGCGTTGCAGTACGCCGCTGGGGTCGTCAAATTCCGCAAGGTGCAGATCAGCCCGCTGTAGCAGCGCCGAGTCGTGACCCAACGGTGAATATCTCGGCCTTCGGTGTTTGCCATAAGCGGATGTTGCTGATCGCGGCGACGCTTGCTGGCAGTCTCGCCGTTGAGGTCCGGACAGACATCGTTGGACAGACCGCCGTCGGCCTGGTCATGTGGGCCGTGCTGTTTTACTTGCTCGACAGGGGGGAGCGTGACGTGCGATACGCGCTCATCGCGTGCCTTGTGATCGCCACCGTCGGCGAGATGTTCTTCTCGCTCGTCTGGGGCTTGTACACCTATCGCCTGGGCAACATCCCTCTGTTCGTACCGCCTGGGCACGTGTTGATGCTTTTGCTAGGGCTTTCGCTGGCGCGCCGGATATCCGAAAGTGCCGCTCTCGCGGTTATTGGTTGTGCCGGCGTCTACTCGCTTACGGCAGCTGCAGCGGGAGTCGACACGCTCGGAGTGCCGTTGTTCCTGGTGCTCGCCGCAGCGTCGTTCGCGATGCCGAGCCAGCGACGCTTGTATGCGAGCACGTTTGTGCTATCGCTCGCGCTTGAGTTGTACGGCACATGGTTGGGCAACTGGACGTGGGCGCATGCAGTGCCGGGGATGGCGTTGGTAACGACCAACCCACCCGGAGCTGCAGGCGCGTTTTACTGCGCGCTCGATGCATTGGTGATAGTGGCGTCGATGCAGGTCGTCCCGCGATTGAATTCGTGGGCGATCGGCTCGAAAGCAGCCATGCTTGCCGTGCTGCGTTCCTGCGTGCCCATGGAACGAGCCTCGCGCAAGACCGGCGCACCTCGCCTTACCGTTTAGCATCGGAGCATCGGTACGATGGGTGGCGTTTAGCCGCCGACCGCAGAATGCCTTTCGTGCTCCGGGTCTGCCCAGCGGGCATCAGCCAGCAAACGCCCGAGATAGTCCGCGATCGCGCCCATGCCGCTCTTGCCCGCCGCGAGTTCGGCATCGGCGTTGTAGTTCGTGTTCGTGTTGACGTCGTAGACGACGCGCTCGCCGTTGGGGCGCACGACGAACTCGATGCCCGCGACTCCGATGCCGTTGTTCCTCAAAAAGCGCTCATAGCGTGCGATCTGATCCGACGTGATGACACCGTCGACAATCTCGAACCTCTTGCCGCCCGGCGTAGCCGGACAGAACGCGTCGATCTCGCACGCATCGGCCGGGCACAGCTCGAAGCCGCCGGTCGCGTCGATCTTCACCAGATAGAGAAAGCGGCCACCGACAAATTCGGCCCGAAAGATGTGACCCGTCTCGCCACGAATGTATTCCTGCACCAGCAGCGTACCGTCAACCGTGTCCGGAAGTTCGCCGAGCTCGGCAGCGCGCACAATCTGCTCCGGCGTTTCATATAGCCGCACGCCGAGGCCCTTGCCGCTGCGGTTCGGCTTGACGATCAGCGGGCCGCGCGCAAACGCCGACAGTGCATCGGGCAGCGCGCGCTCGCCGACCACTGCGATGGTCTTCGGCACTGGAATGCCCTCGTGCGCGAGCCGCATATACTGGCGCGTCTTGCTGACTTCCAGATCCAGCGCCCGGCTGTCGTTGACGATGGCGCGGCCATGTCGCTCAAGCCACGCGAGCACCGTAGCGGTGAGCTCGGCCGAATATCGATGATCGCGCGTGTGCGACGACGCGCTCATGCGGTTGTAAAAGACGCCGTGCGGAGGCAGGCTGCTTAAGTCAACCGCCCACCGGTCCAAATACCACTCCGCATACGGCACCTTGCGCGCCGAAAAAGCCGCGCGCAGCGGAACGACCCAGTCGTTGTTTTCGTGAATGACGTAGATCTTCGCCATTGAACCCTCGGTTGAACGAAGTCCGAGTATGTCTGTGCGGCGGCGTCGGCGACGGAAGGATCCTGCATTTGATTAGGCACGCGCGGCATGAGTCGCGGTGCTCGTCATACGACAACGACTCTTCCGGATTTAGGGCTCCCAACTGTTCGAACCGCGCTCATTGCGGTGTATCTGCACCGCGCATATGTCATGCAAAGCACATTGGGCACCTGATGTCGGCCATGGCACCACGGTTGCCGCCGACCGCAGCGTTGTGGCAACCTACCGCTATTCACAGACGCATCAACACTCCGTCAACCCGCTCCAGCGCGAGGTTGAAGGTAGTCGAATTGGACCAGTTGCCCTAAAGTATTGAACTCCCATGGTGAGCAAACGTACCCATCGATCGAAATTGCCGGACGATGCCGCGGAGGCCCGCGACGAGCGCGGCGGAAGCGCGTCGTTCCCGATCGTCGGCGTCGGCGCCTCGGCCGGCGGACTGGAGGCGTTCACCCAGTTGCTCAAAGCTTTGCCGCTCGACACCGGCATGGGCTTCGTGCTGGTCCAGCATCTCGATCCGGAGCATGAAAGCGCGCTGACGCAAATTCTCTCGCGCGCTACTTCGCTTCCGGTGAGCGAGATCACGAACGATCAGCCGGTCCAGGCCAATCACGTCTACGTCATTCCGCGCGATACGAACCTGAGCATTGCGCAGGGCATTTTGAAGCTTCAGCCGCGCGAGCGGACGCGCATGCCGCATCGGCCCATCGATGCCTTCTTTGAGTCGCTGGCGCAGGACCAGCACGAGCGCGCCATCGGGGTGGTGCTGTCCGGCACGGCGAGCGACGGCACGCTGGGACTGGGAGCGATCAAGGCCGAGGGCGGCATTACCTTCGCACAGGATGATTCGGCCAAACACGACTCGATGCCCCGCAGCGCCATAGCGGCGGGCTGCGTGGATCTGGTTCTGTCGCCGGCCGACATTGCGAAAGAGCTGGCGCGGATTGCGAAGCACCCGTACGTTGCCGGGCAACCGCTGGAGCTCTCGACCCGCGCGGAAGAGGATCGCGCGGAGGCGACAGCGCACGAGGACGATGACACGCCGCTGCCCTCGGGCGGACGCGGGACGCCGCCCACGCAATCCAAACAAGTGCATGCCGAGGCCGAGCGCGGCCGCGCGCATGGGGCCAAATCCGGGGCCCAATCCAAGGCCGGCAAGGCCACCAAGGGCGCGATGAAGGGCGCGGAGGACGGCTACGAAAGAATCCTTTTGCTCCTGCGCAACCATTCCGGCGTCGATTTCTCGCTCTACAAATCCACCACCATCCAGCGTCGTATCACCCGGCGCCTGGTGCTCAACAAGCAGAACACGCTGGACGACTACGCCCATTTCCTTCGTGGCAACGCCAAGGAACTCGACGCGCTCTACTCCGACGTGCTGATCAGCGTGACGAGCTTCTTCCGCAACCCCGAAATGTTTGAGGTTCTGCAGCGCG
>CAZKNV010000153.1:0-5287 GCA_964554145.1 uncultured Burkholderiaceae bacterium | reverse complement strand
CCACCTGCACCGCCTTGATCGGCCGGCCCGATCGGCTGCCGCCGCCGAAGTCGTACAGGAGCTCGCGCAACGTGATGCCGAACGCTTTCTCGACCAGGCCGCCGTACTTGATATTGCCCGCGAGCTGGAACGGCAACGTGCCGGTCGAGCGGCCCATGCCGTAGTCGCGATAGAACTGCGCGCCGCGCGCCAGGATCAGCGGCACGCTGGCGAAGGTGATGACATTGTTGATGACGGTCGGCTGGCCGAACAGGCCTGCGATGGCGGGCAACGGCGGCTTGGCGCGCACGATGCCGCGCTTGCCTTCGATGCTCTCGAGCATTGCGGTCTCTTCGCCGCACACATACGAGCCGGCGGCCTTGCGCACGTGCAGGTGGAACGCGCGGCCCGAGCCGCAGACGCTGCTTCCCAGATAGCCGGCGGCGGTGGCGTGCGCGACAGCCTCGTTCATCACCGCCACCGAGTGCGGGTACTCCGAGCGGATATACACATAGCCTTGCGTAGCTCCCACGGCTAAGCCGGCGATCGTCATGCCCTCGATCAGCATGTACGGGTCGCCTTCCATCGTCATGCGATCGGAGAACGTGCCCGAGTCGCCTTCGTCGGCATTGCAGACAACGTACTTCTGCGCGGCTGGCGTCTTTAACACTGTCTGCCACTTGATGCCGGCGGGAAACGCTGCACCCCCGCGACCGCGCAAGCCCGAGTCCGTGACCTGTTGCACGATGGCGGCTCCATCGTGCGTCAGCGCGCGCTTCAATCCGGCCCAGCCTTCGTGCGCTTCATAGTCGGCCAGCGACAACGGGTCGGTAATGCCCATGCGCGCGAACGTCACGCGCTCCTGCCGGGCAAGGTAGGGAATCGCTTCGGTCGGCCCCTGGCACAGCGGGTGCGCACCGCCGTCGAGCAGCCCGGCATCGAGCAGCGTCGGCACGTCATCGGCTCCCACCGGTCCGTATGCAACGCGACCGGCAGGCGTGTCCACTTCTACCAGCGGCTCGAGCCAGAACAGTCCGCGCGAACTGTTACGCACCAGATCAAGCGGGAGGCCGCGGCGCGCACATTCGCTCTGCAGCGCGGCGGCCACGTCGTCGGCCCCGACGGCCAGCGCCGCCGAGTCGCGAGGTACATAGATCTTTGCGGAGCTCATGCCGACGCTCCGAGGATGAGGTCGAACTTCTCCGGCGTCATGCGCGCGTGCAGTTTGTCGTCGACCATGATGGCCGGCGACATTGCGCACATGCCCAGGCAATACACCGGCTCCAGCGTATAGGCGCCGTCGGCGCGTGTGTGGTGAGACGCACAGCCCAGCACCTTTTCGGCGTGCGCCATCAGCGCATCGGCTCCGCAGGCCTGGCAAGACTCGGCGCGGCATACCTGCACCACCGTGCGCCCCGCAGGCTCACTGCGGAAGTGGTGGTAGTAGGTGACCACGCCGTGCACTTCGGCGCGCGAGAGGTTCAGTCCCTTCGCGATGGCGGGCACCGCGTCGGCCGGGATGTGTCCGAGCGCATCCTGCACGTCGTGCAGGATGGGCAGCAGCGCGCCTAGCTCGCCGGCGTGACGCTCCAGCGCGCTGCGCACAGTGGCCGATAAATCGGACGGAAAGAGTGAAGCAACATCAGTCATCAGGATTTGCCGTCTGGCGGCACGCGAGGCCGCAAAGTGACGAGACCCGGCGCGTGGCCCGTTGGTCATTTTAACAACGGCGACGCGGCGTAGTATTGATCTCCGTCAACTTGCTCTCACGCTGATGAATGCCCCTGAGTCATCGCGAAAGTTTAAGGCCTCGTTCAAGTGGGACGACCCGTTCTTGCTGGAAGACCAGCTGACGGCCGACGAGCGCATGGTGCGCGATGCGGCGCATGCTTACGCGCAAGACAAGCTGGCGCCACGCATTCTCGAAGCATTCAGGCACGAGAAGACCGATCCGTCGATATTTCGTGAGCTCGGCGAGCTCGGTGTGTTGGGCTGCACATTGCCGGCCGAGTACGGCGGGCAGGCCATGAACTTCGTTTGCTACGGTCTGATCGCGCGCGAGATCGAGAAGGTCGATTCGGGCTACCGCTCGATGATGAGCGTGCAAAGCTCGCTGGTGATGCTGCCGATCTACGAGTTCGGTACCGAGGCGCAACGAAAAAAGTACCTTCCGAAACTTGCCACGGGCGAGTCGATCGGCTGCTTCGGCTTGACCGAGCCGAATCACGGTTCGGACCCGGGCAGCATGGAGACGCGCGCGAAGAGCGCTGACGGCGGCTTTCGCTTGACCGGCTCCAAGATGTGGATCAGCAATTCGCCGATCGCGGATGTGTTTGTCGTATGGGCAAAGAATGATGCAGGCACGATCCGCGGCTACATCCTCGAGAAAGGCATGAAGGGGCTATCGGCGCCGCCGATTCACGGCAAGTTCGGGTTACGCGCGTCGATCACCGGCGAAGTCGTGATGGACGATGTATTCGTGCCGGCAGAAAACGAGCTACCGAACGTCGAAGGATTAAAGGGCCCGTTTGCATGCCTGAACTCCGCGCGCTACGGAATCGCGTGGGGCGCGCTCGGCGCGGCCGAATCGTGCTGGCACACCGCACGCCAGTACGTTCTCGATCGCAAACAGTTCGGGCGCCCGCTCGCCGCGAATCAGCTCGTGCAGAAAAAGCTGGCCGACATGCAAACTGAAATCGCACTCGGCCTGCAAGGCTGTCTAAGGCTCGGCCGCATGAAGGACGACGGCACCGCCGCCACCGAAATCACATCGATCATGAAGCGCAACTCGTGCGGCAAGGCGCTCGACATTGCACGCGTCGCGCGTGACATGCTGGGCGGCAACGGCATCAGCGACGAATACGGCGTCGTGCGCCATATGGCGAACCTTGAAGTGGTCAACACGTACGAGGGCACGCACGATATTCATGCTCTGATTCTGGGCCGCGCTCAGACGGGAATTCAGGCGTTCTTCTAGTTCAGGGGAGTTCCATCAGCCGATCTGCTGCAATCGGTTGGTTTGCCGCGCGATAAGCATTTCGATGTCGGCGATGTCGGCGCTGGAAAGCTTCGGCCCCGGCTTGCGGATTACGGCCGAAGCGATCGCGCCGCGCTGCGCGAGCATGTACTTGCGCACCGCCAGCCCAAGCGCCGACTGCTGCTCGTAGCGCGCGAGCGGCAGATACGCATCGAATAGATCGTGCGCGCGCTCGATATCGCCCGCTGCATGAGCCTTGCACACATCGACCATCATCTCTGGGTAGCTGAAGCCGGTCATGGCGCCGTCCGCGCCCCGAGAGAGTTCCTCAGGTAGAAAGAGTCCGCCGCCGTTACCGACGAGAATCGAGACGCGCCGTACTTTTTTGTCTCCTTCGCCTTTAGCGCTCGCAGCGCGGATGGCGAAGAGCTTCGCCAGGCCGGGGCCCGGCCAGTCCTCGTGCTTGAGCATCACGCAAGTGGGGACGGCCTTGAAGATGCGCAGCAGGACCGCAACGGGAAGCTGCACGCCGGTGGCAAGCGGATGATCTTGCAGGCAGAACGGCACGTGCGGTCCGAGTGTCTCGGCGACCATTTCAAAATAGGCATAGGCTTGATCGTCGGTCTTGACGGTGGCCGCCGGCGCGACCATCACTCCCGCCGCGCCCATGTCCATCACGCTGTTGGCAAGCTCGCCCATTGCGGCGAAGCCCGGTGCGGATACGCCGACGACGACCGGCACCCGGTCACGCACGCGCGCCAACACCCGCTTCACGTAGCTGCGCGCTTCCTCGGCAGTGAGCTTCGGTGCTTCCCCCATCACGCCGAGGACGGTGAGCCCGTTCGCGCCTTTGTCCAAATAAAAGTCGACCACACGATCGGTGCTCGGCAAATCCAACGCGCCGTCGTCGCTGAAAGGCGTCACCGCGATGACGTAGACGCCTTTCGCACCCTCATCCAGTTTTGGCATTTGTCGATGCGCTGCGCAGTCGGTCAGCGTTGCGGGGGTCTTGCCGACCATTGTGGACGCACGCATGAAGTCGAAGTCGACTCCTTTGTCGGCCTGCGTCACAGTTTGCAGGAACAGCTTGCGATAGCCTCGATCGGCGGTAGGTTCGATCACTGGATTATCGCGGGCGCGCTGCGCCAGCTCGGCATCGGACACGAGCAGCGAAATCTCGCGGTTCTTCACGCTCAGACGAATGCGGTCGCCGTTGCGCACATGCGCGAGCGGACCGCCGATCGCGGACTCCGGCGTGACGTGCAAGACAATCGTGCCGAACGCCGTGCCGCTCATGCGGCCGTCCGAGATGCGCACGATGTCCTTGACGCCCGCTCGTGCAAGCTTGCGCGGAATCGGGATGTAGCCGGCCTCCGGCATTCCGGGCGCTCCCTTGGGGCCAATGTTCTTCAGCACGAGAATGTCGTGCGACGTTACATCGAGATCATCGGAGTCAATGCGCGCGGCCACATCCTCCGCATTCTCGAACACGACTGCGCGGCCTTCGTGTTCCATCAGCTTCTCGTCAGCTGCCGATTGTTTGATGATCGCTCCGCCCGGAGCGAGATTGCCTTGCAGCACGGCGATGCCACCCTGCGGATAGATCGGATCGCGGACACTGCGCACGACATTCTGCGCGAAACCCGGTCCGGCGCGCTCGATCTCTTCGCCGAGCGTGCGTCCTGTGACCGTCATGGCGTCAAGGCGCAGCAAAGGTTTCAGCTCGCGCAGCAGCGTCGCCATGCCGCCTGCCTTGTGAAAATCTTCCATGTAGTGCTGGCCCGATGGTTTCAGGTCGAGCAGCACCGGCGTCTCGCGTCCCATGCGGTCGAGTGCCTGCAGATCGATCTCGAGCCCTACGCGGCCCGCGATGGCCGCCAGATGCACGATGCCGTTGGTAGAGCCGCCGATGGCGAGCAGCACTCGCATCGCGTTCTCAAACGCGGCGGGCGTGAGGATCTTGTCGGTCGTCAGCTTGTCGCGTGCCATCTGCACCGCTTGCGCGCCGGTCTGTTCCGCGACGCGGATGCGGTCTGCGGTGACTGCCGGCGGCGACGCGCCGCCAGGCACCGTCATGCCGAGCGCCTCCGCGATGCACGCCATCGTGCTCGCCGTCCCCATCACCGAGCACGTGCCGACGCTCGCTATCAACTGGTCGTTGACGTCGGCCGTCTCCTCGGCATCAATCTCTCCAGCGCGGAACCGGCCCCAGTAGCGGCGGCAGTCGGTGCAGGCACCGACCCGTTCACCCCGGTGCGAGCCGGTCAGCATCGAGCCCGTGACGAGTTGTATCGCCGGAATGTTTGCCGAGGCCGCGCCCATCAACTGGGC
>CAZKNV010000152.1:0-5309 GCA_964554145.1 uncultured Burkholderiaceae bacterium | reverse complement strand
TGCGCGCCGTGTTCGAGCAGCACGTCCTTGCCGGCGACACCCAGCTCCGCCGCGCCGTACTGAACGTAGGTCGGCACGTCGGACGCGCGCACGATAACGATGCGCAGGTTCGAATCGGTCGTGCCGATGATCAGCCTGCGCGAGGTTTCCGTATTCTCGAGCGGCGCAATGCCGGCCGCCGCCAGCAGCGGCTGCACCTCATCGAAAATTCGCCCCTTTGACAGCGCCAGTGTGATCATGGATAAGCGCTCCTCGTGTACGCGACCGCTAAGCGGTCGCACGTGCACTCGTCGCGATTATTTAGATGGGCGGGCTTCGGAGCGGCCGTGCGCCCGCCCATAAGGCAAAGGCACGAAAAAGCGAACGTTGTCCTCACTTTGATTTCACTTAATTCTTTGCACCTGTGCGCCGAGCGCAGCCAGCTTGCTTTCCATGCTCTCGTAGCCACGATCCAGATGGTAGATGCGATCGACGGTCGTTTCGCCCTCGGCCGCAAGCGCTGCAACGATCAGGCTGGCCGAGGCGCGCAGGTCGGTTGCCATTACCGGCGCACCGGCAAGCTTGTAGACGCCATGCACAGTTGCGGTGTTGCCATCGATCGCGATATTGGCGCCAAGCCGCTGCAGCTCATGCACATGCATGAAGCGGTTCTCGAAAATTGTTTCCGTAATTTCTCCGACGCCATCGGCAACGCAATTGAGCGCCATGAACTGCGCCTGCATATCGGTCGGGAAATCGGGATACGGAGCGGTGCGCAGGCTGACCGCGCGCGGACGACAGTCCATCCGGATGCGCAGTGCGCCGTTTTGCGCATCGATCTGCGCGCCAGTTTCACGCAGTTTGTCCAGCACCGAACCCAGAGTTGCGGCAGCAGCGCCACGCAATGCCGCGTGACCGCCGGCGGCAACTACTGCGCTTAGAAACGTGCCGGTTTCGATGCGGTCGGGCATCACTCTGTGACGCGCACCGTGAAGTTGCTTCACTCCTTCGATAACAATGCGGTCGGTGCCTGCGCCGCGGATGCGCGCACCCATCGCATTCAGTGCATCGGCAAGATCGACGACCTCGGGCTCGCGTGCAGCGTTTTCGATAATCGTTTCGCCATCGGCCAGCGTCGCGGCCATCATCAGATTTTCGGTGCCGGTTACCGTCACCATATCGGTCGCGATGCGGGCGCCGTGCAACCGTTTCGCTTCGGCAACGACGAAGCCGTTCTCGATGCGGATCGTCGCGCCGAGCGCTTGCAGGCCCTTGATGTGCTGGTCGACCGGGCGCGCGCCGATCGCGCAACCACCCGGCAGCGATACGCGCGCGGCGCCAAAGCGCGCAACCAATGGGCCGAGTACCAGAATCGACGCGCGCATCGTCTTCACCAGCTCGTACGACGCCTCGGTGTTGGTCACCGCATTGGCCTTTAACCGCACCGTTGCACCGTCGCGCTCGACCGCTGCGCCCATTTGCCTGAGCAGCTTCAGCGTCGTGGCGACATCCTGCAGTTGTGGCACGTTCTCCACGATCAGCTCGTCGGCCGTCAGCAGCGATGCGGCAAGGATCGGCAAGGCGGCGTTCTTTGCGCCCGAGACGGTGATCTCGCCTGCCAGGCGAGTTCCTCCCCGAATTTTCAGCTTGTCCATCGAACTATCGAAGCCAACAGGCTTGAGCCGCTCTAGCGATGAGCGGAACTGTACGGCACGAGTGATACGAGAGGTTGCCGGAAGAGAGTCAGGCATGCGAAGCTCCTTGCAGGCGCGCCCGCGACATGCGGACGATTTGCAAGGCTCGCGCGCGCAGGCGAACGCTGGACGAACAGCACGTGAAGACACGATGAACTCACAGCTTTTCCGGCCGAGGCTTCTGCATCCCAGGTTCCTGCGTCCGATATTCGGCCGGCGTCAACGTGCGCATCGACAGTGCATGGATCTCCTGCCGCATCCGATCGCCGAGTGCAGCATATATCTGCTGATGACGTGCAACGCGTGATTGGCCTTCGAACGCCGCGCTGACGATCAGCGCCTGAAAGTGCCGGCCGTCACCGTCGACTTTGACCACCTCACAATCGAGCCCGTTGGCTATGTAGCGCTCGATATCTTCCGGTGTCGGTTCCATCAGTGCCTCAATTTGAAGCCGCGCGCCAGCAGGTTAACTGCAATGCCGGCGGTCGCGGCGAATGCGAGTGTCAGCACGGCGAGGCTCAACCACGGGTTTACGTCGGACTGCGCGAAAAAGCCGTAGCGAAAACCGTCGATCATGTAAAAAAACGGATTGAAGTGCGAGACCGTTCGCCAGAAGGGAGGCAGGCCTTGCACCGAGTAGAACACGCCCGACAAGAACGTGGCGGGCATCACGATAAAGTTCTGGAACCCGGCGAGTTGATCGAACTTATCGGCCCAGATACCGGCGATCAAGCCGAGCGTTCCAAGCATCGCGGCGCCTAGCACGCCGAAGGCAATGATCCAGAGTGGAGCGGCAAACGGCGGCGGCGCGAACCACACGGTGATGACAAACACGCCAAGCCCGACCACCACGCCGCGCACCACCGAGGCCACCACGTACGCGCCGTAAAGCTGCCAATGCGAAAACGGGGGTAACAGCACGAAAATCAGGCTGCCCATGATCTTCGATTGAATCAGGCTTGACGACGAATTGGCAAAGGCGTTTTGCAGCACCGACATCATGACCAGCCCCGGAATCAGAAATGCGGTGTAACTGACGCCCGGCAGTGCTTGCACGTGTTCTTCGAGCACATGGCCGAAGACCAGCAAGTACAGCACGGCGGTCAGCACCGGCGCTGCGATGGTCTGAAAGCTGACCTTCCAGAATCGCAGCATCTCTTTCGTCAGCAACGTGCGAAACGAAACGAACGCCGACGCGCTTGGTGTTGCACCCTTGGCGCTACGCGCCGTCCCGCCAAGCGGGAGCGAGCCCTCCTTCGGGCGGCCGGGCGGAGGGCTCATGTTGCCGGTGCGGCTGTCCGCTCAGACTCGACGCGTTCCGCCATCAACTGCAAAAACACATCCTCGAGATCGGCGCGCCCGACTTCCAGATCGTCGATCTCGCATCCCGCAGCCTGGCATTCGGCCAGTATGCGGCCGACATCGCCTGGTTGCGCAAGACGCAACACGATCGCACCGTCGCGCTCATCGATCCGGTGCGCAAGCACCGATGACGGCACTGGCCCGCGCGCGCGCAACGTCATCTGCACGCCTTCAATGTGCGATAGCAATGCACGCGTGGTATCGAGCGCGATCACGCTGCCGGATTTGAGCATCGCAATCCTCTGGCACAGCGCCTGAGCTTCTTCCAGATAGTGCGTGGTCAGCACGATCGTGTGGCCTTCACGATTCAGCCTGCGAATGAAAGCCCACAGTGTTTGGCGCAGCTCAACGTCGACGCCGGCGGTGGGCTCATCGAGCACGATCACCGGCGGTTTATGCACCAACGCCTGCGCTACCAGTACGCGCCGCTTCATTCCTCCGGAGAGCGCGCGCATATTGGTCTTGGCGCGCGATGCAAGGCCGAGGTTGGCGAGCACTTCATCGATCCACGCGCCGTTATTGGTCAACCCAAAGTAGCCCGACTGAAACTCGAGCGTCTCGCGCACGGTGAAAAACGGATCGAACGCGAGCTCCTGCGGGACGACGCCCAATGCCAACCGCGCTGCCCGATAATCCTCAACCACGTCGTGACCCATGACGCGTACGTGTCCGCTGGTCGCGCGCACCAGACCGGCGATGATCGAAATCAGTGTTGTTTTGCCAGCGCCGTTTGGGCCAAGCAGGCCGAAAAATTCTCCGGCTTCGATCTGCAGATCGACACGATCAAGCGCCAGCAGTACACCGTAGCGTTTGGTGACGGCGGAAACCTGAATGGCAGCCACCGGAGACGGTGATCGATGATCGGTGATCGGTTTACGGGCGTGCAGCGTCGGAAATCGGCAAAACGTTATCTACGCCGTAAACCGTCGCCAGACTCAACATATCCTCGGGCACACCGGACAGTTCGATCGAGCGTTTGGCAGCGAGCGCCTCCCGTTGCCACGCCAGTAGTACGGCGAGTGCGGACGAATCGCATGTCCGCACCGCAGACAAATCGAATGACACATCGCCGCCGCGGATCGCCTCGATGCCGAGTTCCGCGAGCTGCGTCGCGTTGGCCAGACTCATGTCATTCGCTTCGATCCGCATGTCGCTAACAGCCAGATGTAAAACTACTGCGCGCCCCGATCTTGCGCCTGCGGGACTCAACGTACCTCCGTACGCCTGCGCTCCTCGACGCAACCTCGGGGCTGCTCGCTACGTTTTCCATTCGGCTGTCAAGCTTTCTTGCCCTGCGCCAGTTGCTTGTTGCGCTCGGACAGTGTCTTTATCAAGCCGTCGATCCCGCCCGCATTGACTTGCGAGCTGAATTGCGACTTGTAGTTCTCAACCAGCCAGACGCCGAGGATGTTGATGTCGTAGATCTTCCAGCCGGCGTCGCTCTTTTCGAGTCGATAGTCGAGCTGGATCGGGTCGCCGCGCGACGCAACCACCTGCGTGCGCACGATCACGTCCTTGTCGGTCGGTTGTGCCCGAAACGGCCGCAACTCCACTTTGTGATCACTGACCTGCGACAATGCGCCGCTATAGGTGCGCACCAGCAGTGTCCGGAATTCGCGTGTCAGCGCAGCGCGTTGCTCGGGCGTCGCCTTGCGCCAACCGGGGCCGACCGACAGCTGCGTCATTTTTTCAAAGTCGGTATACGGCAGGACTTTTTCGTCGACCAGCTTTTGCACCCGGTTGGCATCGCCGGACTTCAACGCGTTGTCCGCCTTGATCGCGTTCAACACTTCAGTCGACAGGTCGCGCACCATTGCGTCAGGGGCGGTACTCGCGGGCTGCGCATGGGCGCCGGAAATGAACACCGCGGATGCAGCAACAAAGAACAGCAAGGGTTTGAGAAATCGCATTGTGATTCGCTTCGCAATAAGTAATTCGAGTAAATGGGACCGGCCCAGGGGCGCTTCGTTCGCTGCTACCAGAGGCTCATTTCGGAGCCGGCGTGTCTGATTGCGGCGGCACCAGTTCCTTCTTAACGCCTGGGTCGGCCGGCGGTGCACCGTCGCCGGGCGGTTTGCTATCCGCGTCATCCGCAGCAGGCGGCGGATTGCCGTCGTACACCTGGTTACGGCGACGCTGCAGGTAGCCGTCGCGAATGAAGCGATACCTGTCGAGCGCTGCGCCAGAAATCAAGTCGTCAGTTTGCAGCAGTTGTGCGCGCTGGTTGACGAGCCGAATGCCGAGAATCGAGTTTCGAATTCGGATGTTATCGAT
>CAZKNV010000151.1:0-5336 GCA_964554145.1 uncultured Burkholderiaceae bacterium | reverse complement strand
AAAACTCCTGCGACTGTGCCGGCGAATACTCGATCAATTGCAATCCCTCGCGCACCGTGCTTAGCACCGCCGGAATCGTCTTCACCAGCCGCTTGCGATCGTCCGGGTTGATTTTCGGCTGCACGCTCCACACCAGATCGGAAACGATGTCGCGGAATTTTTTTGCGAACTCCGGTTGCGTGCGCTCGCGCAGCGTCGCGGCTACCAATATCTTGACCCAGGTGTCGAGCAAGAAATCGCGCAGATACGATTCGAGCTGCACGCCTTCGAACACGCGCCGAATGCCGATTGCGGCGTTAATCGCCATGATCTCGCGCGTCTCGGCTTCCTCGAGCGCGCGTTTGGCGCGCGTCACCGGATCGTCGTCGCGCACTCGCTCTTCGGCCAGATACACCTCGAACTCGTTCAGCGCTTTTTCGAAAATCGGCGGGCCCTCGTTGATCGCAACGACCACCGTGTTGACCGCCCGGTTGACTTCGGTCAGATAGCGGGCGTTTTCTTCGCCTTCGGGGCGCCAGCCGATGCCGGTGCCGGCAATGCGGTCCATTAACCGGCGCGCCGGCTGCACCGGCGAAACGAATAAGTCCGAATCGGCCAGCGCCACCTTCATGATCGGAAACTGCAAACGCGATAGCGCAGTCTTGATCTCGGCCGGCAGATGCTTGTCCTGGTGAATGCGATCGAACAGCATGCCGACCAGCTCGATCGTCAGCTTGTCGATCTGCTTGGTCGCTTTTTCGGCAACGTGCGATCTTAGATGCGCCTCGTCGCGTTCGCTGATCATCGCCGCTGCGGCGCCGCTCTTGCCGGTCATCATCGCCAGTGCGTTCAGGCGCTGCACTTCGTTGATCGATGCCAGCAAGCCGGGATCGATCATCGCAAACTGGACCGGCGTGCCGGGCGCGATCGGCACCGACGCCGCGCCGGTAACGACGAAGCCAGGCGACATCATCGCGGCGCCGGTGACCGGTTCGACTCGATCGAACATCGGCGCCGCAGGCATTTGCGTATGCGGCATCGATGGCATCGGATGGCCGCCGCCGGGCATCGTCGGCACCTGCATGCGCTGGTACAGCGCGCTTAACAATTGCTCGGCGGTCGCTCCGGTAATCGCGCCATGCGAGCGGCCGCCTTGCGTCGTGCGGCCGACGCCACCACCGCCTGCGCCACCGAGCATCGTGTTGCGAAAGCTGGCAACGGTGTTCTTGAAGCTTGACGCACTCGCGCCTTCCTGAACGCCCTTGTCTTCCAGATCGTTGTTCAGCGCGGTGTAAACGGCAACCAGAGGTTTCAGCAAACTGACATCGAACGCCTTCAGCACTGCATGCCGCTGGTCTCCCTTGAATCCAAGCTTGTCGATCGCGTCGCCCAGTGCGCGGCAAAACCGCACCGGATGAAACGGGTTTTCGCGATCCCCCAGACCGGGAATCTGCAGCGCCTTGGCAAGCCGTTGCGTTAGCGGCGTAAACGAGGCGTCCGCGGCGTTGCGAATGCGGGATGAAAAGCGATCGATCACCATCGCTTCTTCCATCTCGTCGTACTCGACCAGCGACAGGCTCGACGCACTGCTGCCGCCGGCACTCGCCGGTTTTTTTTCTTTGCCGTCGCTGAACAGGTCTCCGATCGCGGCATCGATATGGCTGTCGACCGCGGCAAAAAACGAATTGGCGAATTCGCGCTGGTCGACCAGCAGGCGCCGCACCGATTTTTTCAGCGTCGCCGAGGCGCCGTCGTCGGCATCGATCGACTGAATCGCTTCGCGCGCCGCCTCGGGCAACAGCGGGTCGAATTGATTGCGCACCGTCTTGCGCATCTCGCCGATCACGCGGTGCACGGTCGTGCGACTGGCGCGGCCAGACGTGGTCGTGGTAGTGGGAGTGGCGCTCACAAGTTGACGGATCGAAAAGGCACGACGGCCGGGCCCGAGGGTCGAAAGATTAGCCGATTAAGCCTGTTTCGCGGGTGCGGTAATTGCGGCTCATTTGGCCGCATCTCGACCTATTGGACGGGTGGCAGGCGGCTTCAGAGCGCCGGCGCGGCCCACCACGCCCGCCAAACGGCCAGTTTCTGCTCGTACGAACGCCCCGCATGGGCCGGACTGGACGACGGCAGCACCGTTGTCCGGAAGCCCGCCGCCGCGAACTCGCCGGCATAACGCCCCGCCGTTTGCCCGTTAAAGGCGACCGCAGTCAGATGCGGCGCCAGCCGGTGCAGCCGCTTGAACCGGTTGACTTTCTGATTGCGAATCGACGCATCGCCACTGCCTTCACGATCGCATGCAAGCAGCACGTCCCAGATGCCAAGCCGGTGCGCCAGCACGCGCTGCAGGCGCTGCCGATAAGGCAGCGTGGCCAACGGTTCGCTGAGCAGATCGGAGAGCAGCCGCCAGAACTGGTTGCGCGGATGCGCGTAGTACTGGCCGGCTGCCAGTGACGCTTCGGAGGGAAAGCTGCCGAGGATCAGGCGTTGTACGTTGGCATTGATGACCGGTGGAAAACCGCGCAGCGATGGTTCCTGCGGCCTAGCTAGCGGCATTCAGCAGCATCGTGTTCAGGCGCTTGACGAAATCGGCCGGGTTATCGAGCTGTCCGCCTTCGGCCAGCACCGCTTGATCGAGCAGCAGCACCGACCACTCAGACAATCGTGGGTCGTCAGGTTTAAGGCGTTGCACCAGCGGATGATGCGGATTCAGCTCCAGAATCGGCTTGGTCGCCGGCGCGTTCTGTCCGGCGGACTTCAGCAGGCGCTGCAGATGCTGGCTCATTGCATCCTCGTCGGCGACCACACAGGCCGGCGAATCGGTCAGGCGCAGCGTCACGCGCACACCCTTGACTCGATCACCCAGCGCGGCCTTCACGGCTTCGACCAGATCCTTGCTCTGCTCGACGGCCTTGCGTTGCTCTTCCTTCTCCGCCGCATCGGCCAGCTCGCCGAGATCGAGATCCCCCTTGGCGACCGACGCGAGCTCCTTGCCGTCGAACTCGTTAAGAAACGACAGCATCCACTCGTCGACCCGATCGGTCAGAATCAGCACTTCGACTTCCTTGCGTCGAAAGATCTCGAGGTGAGGACTGCTCTTGCCGGCGTCGAGCGAATCGGCAGTGACGTAGTAGATCGACTTTTGCCCGTTCTTCATGCGAGTGACGTAGTCGGCGAGCGATACACCCTGCTCGTCACTGGCGGTCGACGCAAACCGCAGCAGTTTCGCAATGCGCTCGCGATTCGCACTGTCTTCGCCGGTGCCTTCCTTCAGCACCTGGCCAAATTCTTTCCAGAACGTCGCGTACTTTTCCTTCTGATTCTCGGCCAGGTCTTCCAGCATGCCGAGCACTCGCTTGGTCGATCCTTCGCGAATCGCCTTGACGTCACGGCTTTGCTGCAGGATTTCGCGCGAGATATTCAACGGCAGATCGGACGAATCGATTACACCGCGCACGAAGCGCAGGTACGCCGGCAGCAGATCGCCGGCATCCTCCATGATGAACACGCGTTTGACGTATAGCTTCAGGCCGTGCCGCTGCTGGCGATCCCACAGGTCGAACGGCGCGCGTTCCGGCAAGTACAGCAACTGGATGTATTCCGTGCGGCCTTCGACTCTGTTATGCGTCCACGTCAGCGGATCGCCAAAGTCGTGCGAGACATGCTTGTAGAACTCACGATACTGCTCATCGGTGATGTCCGACTTGGCGCGCGCCCACAGCGCACTTGCCTGATTGATCGTTTCCAGTTCGTCGGTTTGCCGGTACTCGCTCCTGTCCTTGTCCCACACTTCCCTTCGCATGCGGATCGGCAATGAAATGTGATCCGAGTAGCGCGTGATCACCGATTTCAGCTTCGATGCCGATAAAAACTCGTCTTCGCCCTCGCGCAAATGCAAAGCGACATCGGTGCCGGACTCGGCGCGGGAGGCCTGCTCGATCGTGAATTCGCCGCCACCGTCGCTTTCCCAGCGAATAGCTTCATCCTGGCCCGCCCGGCGTGAAACGACGGTCACGCGATCGGCCACGATGAAGCTCGAATAAAAGCCCACGCCGAATTGCCCGATCAGCTGCGCATCCTTTTGCTGGTCACCGGAAAGCTGCGCAAAAAACTCGCGCGTGCCGGACTTCGCGATGGTTCCCAGATGCTCGATCGCATCGGTACGCGACATGCCGATGCCGTTGTCCGACACGGTGATCGTGCGCGCGGCCTTGTCGAAAGCCACCGCGATGCCGAGTTCAGCATGGCCTTCAAGCAGTTGCGGCTGCGACATCGCTTCAAACCGCAACCTGTCGCACGCGTCCGACGCGTTGCTGATCAACTCACGTAAAAATATTTCCTTGTTGCTGTACAGCGAATGAATCATCAGCTGCAACAGCTGCTTGACTTCGGCCTGGAAGCCGAGCGTTTCTTTGTTGGTGATGTCTTGCGTTTCCATGGTGACTGCGGGTAGGTAGGACGAACGGCGCGAAGGACGCAATTATCGCTTGTCGAGCTCGCTACGGCTTTGCCGGCGGCAGTTCAGCGTTGTCGTCGTTGTATGCCGGAGGCACGTAGAAGTTCAGCGTGCGCAGCAGAGTGCGACCCGTATTCTTGATCTCGTGCTTGTCGCCCCGCTCGATCAGCATCAACGTTCCGGCCTTCAACCCAAATCGCTTTCCATTAACCAGCGCCGAGCCGGTGCCTGAAACCACATACAGCCACTGGTCGGCACCCCGGTGCCTGTTCTGCGGATCGCCCTCGGCGTCGCCCGGCGGAATCACCATTTCCGCCGCCTGCGAACGACGATTGCCGATAGCTACACGAAAGCCCTTGCCGAACCGAAGATTCTTGCGCTTCATCGTCCACCTGCTACGTGGTCCGCCGTTACGAAGCGGATTGTATGGTCGAGCGCGGCGACACCGTTGCGAGCACCTCGTCCCACTGCACATGACGGCCCGAGGGCACCGGCCGAGTGCCGCCGAAGTGCTCGTCCAGTACATGCAGTTGTGAAATTTTGGACAGCGCCGCCCAGCGCCAACCGAGCGGTCGGCGGGAACGGCTTTCACCGCCGATCTGATAGAAGAACAAACGCGGTTCGCCGTTGATCATGCCGTAGTCATGCGGCTCGGCCAGTCGCGCGCGCTCGTCAAGAACGAAGGCGATCAAGCGCCGCTCGGCGATCGCGGTTCGTAACAGTTGGTCGACGTTTCTTCGAGGCATTGCACTTCATCGAGCACGATCGGCTCATTCGCCGATCTGTTGCAGCAGGTAAAGACGCTGATAAATCCCGCCTTCGATAGCCACCAGCTGATCGTGCGTACCCTGCTCGGCCAGCCGGCCGTGATTGAGCACGAAGATGCGGTCGGCGGCGCGGA
>CAZKNV010000150.1:0-5368 GCA_964554145.1 uncultured Burkholderiaceae bacterium | reverse complement strand
CACGACGTTTTTCGCGACGAAGCTGCCGCGCCGTGCAACGGCGGGCGGAACGACGCGCACACCGGAGCGTGCGAACGCGGCGCTATCCCACGTTGCGAACTTGTTCGGCACCTTGTCATAGAACTGGGCGAACCCGCCCTGGATCGGCGCGTTGTCGTTCAGACGGAACGACAGCAGCACCGCTTTTTTTACCCACTGATGCACGACCCATTTGCCAGAGTTTTTTTCGGCGACTCTCAGCGTGCCGGTATCGAGCTGCTCCATCACCTGCTCGACCGCTGCACGGACTTCTTGCGGCGCGGACGATGGGGTGATCGTCGCGCGTTGCTCGTAAGCGTCGTTGATAATCGCTTCAAGATTCATTTGGAGCTTTCAAGATCCAGCGATGCAATGCAGGCGGCCGCCTCAGCAACTTCCGCCGGCGAAGCAACCAGCGCGATCCTGACATAGCCGGTGCCAGGATTGCCGCCATCTGTGTCGCGCGACAGATAACTGCCCGGCAGCACGGTCACGTTTTTCTGCGCATACAGTTGCTGCGCGTATTCGGCATCGCCGATCGGCGTGCGCGCCCACAGATAGAACGCCGCATCGGGAACTGAGCACGCCAGCCGAGATGCGATGACCGGCGTGGCTTGCGCGAATTTCTGAGCGTATAGCCGGCGATTTTCGACGACATGCGCTTCGTCTTGCCAGGCTGCGATGCTTGCATGCTGTACCGCCAGGCTCATTGCTGTGCCGTGATACGTCCGATACAGCAGAAACTTCTTCAGCACATCGGCATCGCCCGCTACAAACCCGGAGCGCATCCCCGGAACGCTCGATCGCTTCGACAAGCTGCAGAACATCACCAGCCTTTCATAGCGGTCGCGTCCGAGCTCGGTAGCAGCTTGCAAGCTGCCGAGCGGCGGCTTTCCTTCCTCGAAATAAACTTCCGAATAGCACTCATCCGACGCGATGACGAAGCCATATCGATCCGAAAGCTCGAACAGCTGCTTCCATTCGTCGAGCGCCATCACGTGTCCGGTCGGATTGCCGGGCGAGCACACGTAGATCAACTGCACCTTGCGCCACTCGGCGGGCGATAGCGCGTCAAACGGCAGGCGAAACCCGTTCTCCGCGGTGGTCGACAGATAAATCGGCTGCGCTCCGGCCAGTAGGGCCGCACCTTCGTAGATCTGATAGAACGGATTCGGTGCGACCACACGGGCGTCCCGCGTGCGATCGATCACCGCCTGTGCGAACGAGAACAGCGCTTCGCGCGTACCGGTGACCGGCAGTATCTGCGTCGAAGGATCGAGCGCCTTTAATCGATAGCGCCTGGTTGCCCACGCAGCGATCGCTTCGCGTAGCTGCGGGATGCCGGCGGTTAACGGATAACTTGCAACACCGGCCAGCGCCTTCGCGTAGGCGTCGAGAATGAACGGCGGCGTCGGATGCTTCGGCTCGCCGATCGATAGATTGATCGGCTTGAAGTCTGCAGCAGGCGTAATGCCGGCGAAAAGCTCGCGCAGCCGCTCGAACGGATACGGCTGCAAACGATCGAGATCGGGATTCACAAACCTGTCAGCCGCGCGTCGAGCTGCTCGGTGCTTCGTCGTGCGCCAGTACAGACGGCGCCGGCTTCCAGCCCTGCTTGCGGTGCTCGGCCGTGACCGTCGTAAAAATTCCTCCGCGCACATACCACCTTGCAGTCAGGCGCATGAAGCGCGGCGCGATCGCCTTGACCAGGTCGTCCAGGATGGCGTTGGTCACCGCTTCATGGAACACGCCTTCATTGCGATACGACCACATGTAAAGCTTCAGACTTTTCAGTTCCACGTTGCGCTTGTCCGGAACGAAGTCGATTACCAGGGTGGCGAAGTCGGGCTGCCCGGTCAGCGGGCACAGGCACGTGAACTCCGGAATCTCCATTCGAACCCAGTAGTCGCGCCGGGGCGACGGGTTGGCGAAGGTTTCGAGTGTTCTGGCGGGGCGGGTGGACATGCAGGGTGATGCAAACTTGCACGGTATTATACGAACGCAGTGTCAATCCGAATCAACGGCCACCGCGCATCCTGCATGCGCCAACATCAAATTCCGAGTTAAACGTGCGTCTTCGGCAGATCAAACTCGCCGGCTTCAAGTCGTTTATCGATCCGACGCCGATCGACGTGCCCGGCAACCTGGTCGGCGTCGTCGGCCCGAACGGCTGCGGCAAATCGAACGTGATCGACGCAGTGCGCTGGGTGCTCGGCGAGAGCAAGGCCGCCGAGCTGCGCGGCGAATCGATGCAGGACGT
Source organism: uncultured Burkholderiaceae bacterium (assembly GCA_964554145.1). Lineage (GTDB taxonomy): Bacteria > Pseudomonadota > Gammaproteobacteria > Burkholderiales > Burkholderiaceae_F > JACCZX01. Next base: position 3,090 of record CAZKNV010000150.1, on the reverse strand, counting down.
AATCTTCAACGGCTCCGAGAATCGCAAACCGGCCGGCCGTGCCAGTGTCGAGCTTGCGTTCGATAACAGCGATGGCCGCATTGGCGGCGCGTGGGCGCAGTACGCCGAAATCTCGGTCAAGCGCGTGCTGACGCGCGATGGCGCATCGAGCTACTACATCAACAACCAGAATGTGCGCCGGCGCGACGTGCACGACATGTTTCTCGGCACCGGGCTCGGCCCGCGCGCGTACGCGATCATCGGCCAGGGAATGATCACGCGCATCGTCGAGGCGCGTCCCGAGGAACTACGCATCTTCCTGGAAGAAGCGGCCGGCATTTCCAAGTACAAGGAGCGCCGGCGCGAAACCGAAAATCGGCTGGCCGATACGCGCGACAACCTGACGCGGGTCGAAGACATTCTGCGCGAGCTCGACTCTCAGATCGGCAAGCTCGAACAACAGGCCGCGGTGGCGCAGACGTATCGCTCGCTGCAAGCGCGGCATGATGAGCAGCAACAGTTGCTGTGGCTGACGCGCAAGCGCGAGGCCGATGCCGAGCGCGACAAGGTGGCGCGCGACATCACGAACCGCACGGTCGCGCTGGACGCCCATGTTGCTGAGTTGCGCGCATCGGAGCGTGCGCTGGAAGACGTTCGCAACGCTCACTTTGCGTCGAGCGACTCCGTGCATGAGGCACAGGGCGCGCTGTTTCAAGTCAATGCCGAAGTGGCCAAGCTGGAATCTGAGATCCGCCTGATTACGGAAAGCCGCGCACGCCTCGCGGCTCAGATCGAAACGTTGGCGACGACTCGCAACGGCCGGCTCAACGAGCGAACCGAGTTGCTGCAGCGTGCGGAACAAGTCGTACAGGCGATCGCCGATTTAACGCGGCAACTCGCCGAGGCACAGAGCCGCGTTGCCAAGCACGAGTCCAAGCTGCCACAGCTTGAACAAACGTATCGCACAACACGCGAAGCGATGACTGCAGCGCGCGAAACCGCAGCGCTCGCGGAGCAGTCGATCGAAGGAGCAGCCACCGAGCAGCGCAACGCCGACCGGCAGTTGGCGCAGCTGGCGCAGCGGCGAGAGCGGCTTAGCGAAGAGCAATCATCGATCGGCTCGCCCAATGAAGCACAGCTGGCAGCGCTGAAGCAACAACTGGCGGGCTACGAGAGCGAAATGGAGGCGATGATCGAGTCGCAGAGGCAAGCCGAAGGGCACGTTGATCAGATGGTCAGCCAGCGGCAGCAGCGGCTCGATGATCGGGCGCGCCAAACGGAAGTGCTGACAAGGATCGAAGCGCGGTTGCAGGCGCTGAAGCAGGTGCAGGCCAACGTGGAAGCCAATGCGAAGCTCGACCCCTGGTTGCAGTCGCAGGGGCTCGACGGCCTGCCGCGTCTTTTCCGCAAGCTGGTCGTCGAACCGGGGTGGGAAACCGCGTTCGAATCGGTGCTGCGCGAGCGTGTGCAGGGTGTCGAGGTCGGACGGCTCGACACGGTCGGCGGCCTGGCGGTCGATGCGCCGCCGGCGCGCGTTGCGTTTTACTCGACCACCGGTGCGGTGGCGCGCGATTCGCGCGAACTGGGCCTGATGCCGGGATTCGGCCGGTTGAGTGATCTGGTACGCACGCACGATGCTGCCTTCGCCGCGCTGCTGGCCGATTGGTTGGCCAATGTGTTCGTGGCGGATGACCTCGACGCTGCACTGGCCGCACGCGGTGACTTGCCTGCGGGCGGTCAGTTCGTCGTCAAAGCGGCACATAGAGTGTCGCGACACGACCTGAACTTTTATGCGGCGGACGATCAGACGTCGGGACTGCTCGCGCGTCGGCTCGAAATCGAGAACCTGGAACGCGAAGTGCGTGCGCAGCGCCTAATTGTCGAAGAGGCGACGGCAGCGGTTACGCGCGTCGAGGCAGAGTTACGCACGGCGGAGCAGGCGCGCGATGCGGCTCGCCAGGACGCCGAACAGCGGCGATCGCAGATGCATGCGTTGCAATTGGAATCGGTTCGGCTCGGAGAATTGATCGATCGAGTCAGGCATCGCACCGGCCAGATCGAAACGGAGCTGCAGGAAATCGAATCGAACGAGAGCGACGCACGCGCGCAGCGCCAGCAAGCCGATGCGCGGTTCGAGCAATCGGACGCTGAATTGTCCACGCGCCAGGAGGCTGTTGAAAGCGCGCGCCTGACGTACGAGGAAGCCGATCGCGTATTGCGCACAGCGCGAGACGAACAAAGAGCGCTCGATACCGCCTGCCAGCAATGCGAGTTTGCGTTGGTGTCGAATCGCGAGCGCGAGCGCGACCTGGCGCATGGCGCTGAAGTGGCGAGCGCCGATGCGCAGCGGCTTGCCGAAGACATTGCAAAGGCCGGGGATGAGCTGAAGCGGCTCGACGATGGCGCCGCGCGTGCCGGTCTGGCCGACTGGCTGTCGCGTCGCTCGGCGGCTGATGACGCGTTACGCCAGGCGCGCAGTCATCTGGACGACCTGGCGCAGCAGCTGCGCGCGGCCGACGAGAAGCGATTGACGCTGGAGCGCGATGTGCAACCGCTGCGCGACAGACTCACCGAATTGCAATTGAAGGAACAGGCAGCGCGGCTCGCGGCCGAGCAGTTCGCCAATCAGCTCAGCGAAGCCGGCGTGGATGAGGCGGCACTGACCGCGAAACTCACCGCACAGGCGCCGCAAAAGGCGGCCGCGCTGCAGGCCGAGATCGTGCGGCTCGCGCAGGAAATCGAGGCGCTCGGCGCAGTCAATCTTGCCGCGCTTGAGGAATTGACGACTTCGCGCGAACGAAAAAGCTTTCTGGACGCGCAGTCGGCCGACCTGACGGCGGCGATCACGACGCTTGAAGATGCGATTCGCAAAATCGATCGCGAAACACGCCAGCTCTTGCAGCAGACGTTCGATGCGGTCAACGTGCAGTTCGGCCAGTTGTTTCCGAAGCTTTTCGGCGGCGGCGAAGCACGGCTGATCATGACCGGAGAGGAAATTCTCGATGCCGGCGTGCAGGTGATGGCGCAGCCGCCGGGCAAGCGCAACAGCACGATCCACCTGTTGTCGGGGGGCGAGAAGGCGCTGACCGCGATCGCGCTGGTGTTCTCGCT
>CAZKNV010000149.1:0-5369 GCA_964554145.1 uncultured Burkholderiaceae bacterium | reverse complement strand
ATCTGATCCTGCAAGCCGAAGGCTCGTTCGACATCAACACCGTGATGGCCGGCATCCTGGTGTTGACCGCGTTTGCGCTGGTGCTCGATTGGGCGGTTGGCAGGGTCGAAACGCACTTGATGAAGTGGCAACCGCGCGCGGGCGAAACGGAAAAGCTCTAGTTTTGTAGGCTAACTGAAGGGAAGCGACGCTGGACACGCACTCGGCGCAACCGTAGTCTGCCGTCGCGATGTCAGAGGCTTACACGTACGCAGCCACCGGGCCGATCGAGCCGTTCTGGCAGCGCGACCGTATCAACCGGTTCTTCCTATTACCGCTCGACAAAGCCGTCCTCGCACGTATCGCCGGCCTGTCGGTCAGCTTTGTCGCGTCCTTTGCGCTCTTGCTCTTCGGCGGATTCGGCGTGTTACTGCTGGTCCTCGCGCTGCTGGCGATCCTGGTCACCGGGGTTCGTTACGGGTTCAAGATTATCGAACGGTCCTCCAAGGGGTTTCTGCTTCCATCCGACTATCCGCTTACCGATGACGATTTGGTCAGCGAGTACCTGCCGCACAAGTACGCGGCGATGAATTTGGTCTTTGGTGTGCTGGTCACTTTGCTGGAGGCGCTTAGCGGCGGCAACGAATTCATCGCGATCGTTGCCTGGCTGTTCTTCTTCGTAGCGATCATTCCCGCTGCGACGATGCGTCTGGTGATCACGGGCAGCCTGCGTGGCGCGCTGAATCCGGCGGAGATGGTTTCGCTGATCCAGCGTATCGGCAAACCGTACGCTGCGCTGGCGGCGTTCATCTTCGTAGCCGAGTTGTGCCGCAGTTATGGGTTGGCGGCATTGGCCGTGGGGGGCGGCCTCAGCGTGGCCAGTTTGACGACCGGATTTGGCCTCGGCACGATCGTCCAGCTGCTCCTGCTGTCGTCCGCTTTCTGGTACTTCACCTACATGATCTGCGGCCTGATCGGTTATGCGATGTATCAGTTCGCCGATGAGCTCGACATCTCTGTGATGGGGCCGGGCGAGCGGGCGATGCGCAGTGTGGCCAACGCTCGCACGATCGACGTCAAGGCGCGCACGCGCGATGCATTGATCGGCCAGCTGGTGTCGGCCGGCGACATCAAGGAGGCGATCGACCTGCTGTCGCACGACCTCAGCGAACGGCCGCACGATCTGTCGTTGCACGCAAGACTGCATCGGTTGTTAATTGCGGAAAACAGCACGCCGCGCATCGAGCACCATACCGACGCTTATCTGGCGCTGCTGGTGAAATCAGAGAACTGGCGCGAAGCGCTCGACCTGGTTGAAGATGCGATGACGCGCCGCGCGGACTGGGCGCCGCGCGATGCCGACCATATTGCGCCGCTGGCGCAAGCGGCACTGCGCAGCGGCAAACCACAACTGGCCGGCCAACTGATCAAGGGTTTTGACAAGAAACACGCAGTGCACGCGGACATTCCGAAGATCTATCTGATCGGTGCGCAATTGATGGCCGAATGGGGCGGCAAGCCGGATGAGGCGCGCCGGATTCTGGAGTATCTGTTAAAGCGCTATCCGTCGGATGCAGTGGCCACAGAGGCCGGGCGCTATCTCGAAGTGTTGAATCGCACCGCGCAGCCGCGCTAGCAGCTTCGCAGATACTCGCTGATCATTCCGGCCCCCAGCGCGTTCGCAGTTGCGTATCCAGATCCAGCTCCATTTCCGACGGAGGACCGGATGCTCCCTCGCGGGAGCGGGACCCCGTCGACGCTCCGCGGATCGTCATCGGGGGCTCGCGGCTGGGCGCCAGGCCTCCCAAGGTGGCCGGCGACGGAAAATGAGTCGACAGTCGCCGCTTCACATCTTCCGCCGGTTGCCGCAGTCCATGCCGTGAATAGGTCGTGAACAATCCGAGCAGACAATCTGCAATCTGGCGGCCGTACAGGTTCTTCAGCGTGTCGTTGCCCAGCAAGCCATCGAGCACGCGCAGCGCAGCCGCGTCCTCGCGCGTCGCCACCAGCCGGCGCGCCAGCCGTAATTGTTCGTCGACCGGAAGGGCAGCCAGCACATGCGGCTGACTCATCTGCAGATACACCGGTCGCAGCTCGGAGCGCGCGCCGCGCGCGCGAATCCATAGCACGCGCAGGGTTGCATCGAGCAGCGTTTCGCGATTGCGTCCCAGCAGCGCCATGTTGAAGTACGCGGTGGCGTGCTGCACATTGGTCGGGTCTTCCTGCAGCAGCTCGCTGTACGCACGGGCTGCCCGGCGCGTGTCCAGTCGAGCCGCCGCCGCCTGCGCTTCCTGCAGCAACGTCGATTTCCGGTTTCCACGCCGCTCGTCCGCAAACTGCTCGTCCAGGATGCGATCCACTTTTCTATCGTCGCTCGGCCGCAACAGCCAAGCGAGAACTGCGCCCGCAATAAAGCCGCCGATGTGTGCGCTGTAGGCCACGCGCGACTCGGGCGAAAACGCCCACTGCACCGCCTCGATCAGGAGCCAGACCGGCAGCAACAACAGCGCCGGAATGCGCGCGGTGTTGAAGTACACGAACAGCCAGTAGAACACCGGCACCTTGCGCGTGCCGTAGAGCACCGCCACCATCGCCATCGCTCCCGAGATCGATCCGGAAGCGCCCACCAGCGCTTGATCGCTGATCAGCATGTGAAATGCGCCTGCGAACACGCCGCTGGCTACAAAGGCGAGCAAAAAGCGAAATCGCCCGAGCGCGGCTTCTGCAAAGGGCCCGGCCAGCAGCAGCACCAGCATGTTGCCGAGCCAGTGCACCGCGTCCCCGTGCAGGAACTGATAGGTCAACAAACGAAGTGCGGCGCCGGCCGCTCCGCCCGCTCCCGCTTCCAAGGCAAAACGTTCGGTGAACACCCGCCCGATCAGCGCATCGAACTGGGTGCGCTGATCGCGCCATGTCGCATACGCCGGATCGGACGACGGCACGACCACGCCGTCGCGCAAATCACGCATGAACTCGCGATCGTTTTCCATCGCCAGAACGAGTCTGAGCGACTGTTCCGGCTTGGCCCCGGCGCGGATCATTCGCAGCACCTGCAACGCGCCACGGTCGGTACGGCGTTCCAGATATGCGGCGTAGCGCGGCAACTCGATCTGCGGCAATTGCGAAGAGAAGTAATACTCGGCGGCGCGCTGATACGCCTGTCGGTCGCCCGACTGAAAAATGAAGTAAACAAACGCGTTGACAAGGATCAGCGCCAGCGTGACGACCGGCAGTGATTTGGCATTAAAGCGCGTCTGATACGGAATCAGCAGCATCGTGTCGATCGAGGACGGCACGCAAAGATATAATCCGCCAGTTTATCCGTCACCGATTCAGGCTGATTGCGTCAATACGGCCCGAGTGTCGCCGTAAAAGCAGCGGCTGTCGGGAAATGAGGAGCCGTTTTGCCCCCCGTGGTGGTTGATCCGCGTCCCGTCGCGGCGCTTGTGCTGGCCGACGGAACGATCTTTCGCGGCCGTTCGATCGGCGCTGCCGGCGAGACGCTCGGCGAGGTCGTTTTCAACACCGCGATGACCGGCTATCAGGAGATCCTGACCGATCCGTCGTATGCGGGGCAGATCGTCACGCTCACCTATCCGCACATCGGCAACACCGGCGTTAACGATGAGGATGTCGAGGCGACGCGCGTGTACGCGGCCGGCCTGGTGATTCGGGATCTGTCGTTGCGCGCATCGAATTTTCGCGCGCGGCGCGATCTGTCGAGCTATCTTCGTGACGAAGGAGTCGTCGGTATTGCCGATATCGACACGCGCAAGCTCACTCGCATCTTGCGGCAAGGCGGTGCACAAGCGGGTTGCCTCGTTGCCGCGGAATCGGGCCGGACATTGGACGGGGCAGCGTTTGAACGCGCGCTCAACCGCGCCCGCTCATACGGGGGCATGGCCGGACAAGACCTGGCCAAAGAGGTGAGTGTCAAGCGCCCCTATGAATGGAGCGAAGGAAGCTGGCGTCTGGCGCGCGCTGACGGGACACCGGGTTTCGTCACGCGCGATCCGCATCGTTTTCATGTCGTGGCGTACGACTACGGAGTGAAGCAGAACATCTTGCGGCTCATGGCCGATCGCGGCTGCCGCGTCACTACGGTTCCTGCACAAACGCCTGCCGCGAACGTGCTTGAGCTGGTGCCCGACGGCGTGTTCCTGGCCAACGGACCCGGCGATCCTGAGCCGTGCGACTACGCCGTCGAGGCGACGCGCGAGTTCATCGCGCGCAAGATGCCGACGTTCGGCATTTGCCTCGGCCATCAGATCATGGGCCTCGCGGTGGGCGCACGTACTCTGAAGATGAAGTTCGGTCATCACGGGGCCAACCATCCTGTGCTCGACGTCGACACGCGCAAGGTCTACATCACGAGCCAGAATCATGGCTTCGCAGTCGATCAAGACACATTGCCGTCCAACGCGCGCGTGACGCACGTGTCGCTGTTCGACGGATCATTGCAGGGGTTCAGGCTGACCGACGCGCCGGCGTTCTGCTTTCAAGGTCATCCCGAGGCGAGCCCCGGGCCGCACGATATCTGCGATCTGTTCGATCGATTCATCGAGTCGATGGAAGCCGGCAGGCATCAACTCAAAGTTGCCGAGAGCGTTTCGGCATGACGCTCGGCGCAATCAAGAACACATTGAACGAAGCGCTGCAAGCCTTGCATGCGCTGGCGGGCAACGAAGCGACGCTGCAACGAATTGCAGCAGCGGGCGATCTTCTCGCGGACACCTTCGCCGCCGGCGGGCGCGCGTACTCATGCGGCAACGGCGGCTCGATGTGCGACGCGATGCACTTTGCCGAGGAGCTCACGGGCCGGTTCCGCGATAACCGACCCGGCTATGCAGCGCTGGCGATCAGCGATCCGAGCCATTTATCGTGCGTCGGCAATGATTATGGCTACGAGCAGGTCTTCGCCCGCTTCATCGAAGCGCACGGACGGAAAGGCGACGTGCTGCTCGCGATTTCTACCAGTGGCACCAGCAAGAATGTGCTCGCAGCGGTCAATGCGGCGCGTGGGCGTGATTTGAAGGTGATTGCGCTGACGGGCCACGAGGCCACGCCGCTCAGCGAGTCGGCGGATATCGCGATCGTGACGCCGGGCGGAAAGTATGCCGACCGTGTACAGGAACTGCACATCAAGGTAATTCACATTTTGATCGAGCTCGTCGAGCGCAAGCTGGCGCCCGAGAACTACGCGTGATGCCGAAGCGCGACGATCTAAAAAGCATTTTGATCATCGGCGCCGGCCCCATCGTAATCGGCCAAGCGTGCGAGTTCGACTACTCGGGCGCGCAGGCGTGCAAGGCGCTGAAGGCTGAGGGCTACAAGGTCGTCCTCGTCAACAGCAATCCGGCAACCATCATGACCGACCCCGAAACGGCCGA
>CAZKNV010000148.1:0-5427 GCA_964554145.1 uncultured Burkholderiaceae bacterium | reverse complement strand
GCATTGCGACCCAACCCGAAGGGAAAGGCCGCTTGCGGGCGCATTGCGTCGCGGGTTTGCAAAATGCGGCTCGCTTATTGGTATGCACCAACGGCGCTCACGACGCCTAGCACTGCATCCCGCAATCGGACTTTCGCACACATGTTTTAGTGTGAACAGGCCCTGATGCTGCCTCGATTTTCCCGGCTCGCCACCCGCTTTGGACCACGCACCGACGCGGGTGCGCCGGGCGTGCGCGCAGCCACTGCATCGTCGGCCGAAGCGACTGCGATGATTGCGCTGCCCGGCACGCCGTCGCGTTTTCGATCGATCGCGTGGCCGTTGATCGGCGTGTTGGTTCTGGTGGCCGGTTGGACGGTGGGCATCAGCTATTACTTTCACCATCAGAGCACCGAGCGCCAGTTTCTGGCCGAGCAGCAGCTGCGCGGTGCACGTGCGGCACGCCTCGTCGAGTCGACAATTCTTGCGGACTATGCAGCAGCGGAGCGCGGTGCGCGTGCGCTGGCGGAGCGCAGCGACCTGGTGGCCGCACTGGGGCAGAAAAACGATGCCGCTCGCGCGGTGCGCGAATGGGCGCAAAAGGAAGGCAGGAATGCAGGAGTCGGGCTGATCGAGGTACATGATGCGCGGGGCGAATTGATCGAGCGCACCGGTGAAGGCGGCATTCAGCGTCTCGATGATGGCGACAGCCGGCTCGGCGTTGCCGACGCCCTTATCGGTCAGGAAAGCATCGTCGTGATCGAGCGGCTGCAGGGGCTGTCGATTCGCGCCGTTGCGCCCGTTGTTGCAGGCAATCGAATCATCGGCGCGGTGGTGGTCGAGCGCCTGATCGGCGAACAGTATCTCGATCGCCTGGCGAATCGCCTTGGTGTCGAAGTGGCGCTGCTGGCGGCCGATCGCGCACTCGTCGCCAGCGTGCCGCCGGAAGACCGGTACTGGGTGCAGAAAGCGCGGGCGAGTGTTCGGACCGGCGCCACGGCGCATATCGCACTCGACGGCAGCGAAGACTTGTCGTTGCGCCCGCTGGCGATCGCCGACGAGCCGATCGCCGTCGCGGTAACGGTCTCGAACACGATGGCGTATGAAGCGCTGTCGGATTCGAGCCGCTCGTTCGGCGCAGTCGTGTTGTTCACAATTCTGGCGACGATCGTTGCCGGCATTTATCTGACGCGACATCTGATCCGGCCGATCAAGGCGCTGACTGAACGCGCCGAAGAATTGTCGCTGCGTTACGCAGGCCGCGCGACGCAATACAAAGGCGACGAGCTCGATTCGCTGGTCGGTTCGTTTGACGCGATGACCAGTGCCTTGCTTTCGCATTCCGACCGCCTGTCGCGTGCGCACATGACCGAGCTGCAGGACAGTCTCGAATTGCAGCGCCAGTATGCACTGATGCGGCTGCTGCGCGGGTTGGCCGCCGCGGCCAACGAATCGGATTCGGTCGAGCGCACGCTGGAGCGTGCACTGAACGAGATCGGGGACTACCTTGAGTGGCCGCTCGGCCGAGTAGCGTTGCTGCCGGATTATTCGGGAGACCGCAGTTTGCCGCCGCGCTCGCTGTGGTATGCACGCGAGCCCGAGCGCTTTCGCGAGTTCATCGATGCGAGCAACGGCATACCGATCGTGCCGTCACCCAGTCACATGATCGGCCGCGCCTATTTGTCGGGTGTGCCCAATTGGGTATCCGATTTATCGCGCATGACCGACTGGAACCGGCTCGATGTCGCGCTCGCCGCCGGTCTGCAAACGGGCGTCGTGATTCCGGTGATGGCGCACGGTCACGTGGCGGCGTTCATCGAGTTCTACAGCGATCATCGAGTCGAAGCGACCAACGCCTGGCTCGAACTGGTCGAGGCGATCGGCGCCGAGCTCTCGCGCGTGGCGGAGCGGCAGCGTGCGGAGCGCGAGCTGCGCCAGCGCGAAGTCGAGGCCAGCCGGCTCGCGATGGTCGCATCGCGCACCGAACAGATGGTGTTGATTCTGGACACGTCGGGTCGCATCGAGTGGGCGAATGACGCGGTGATGCGCTTTTCCGGCATCGGTATGCAGGAGATGCGCGGCCGGCTGGCGCACACACTGATGCGCGGTTCGCACACGGAGGCCGACGCGATCGGCAAAATGGCCGACGCGATCGTGCGCGGCGAGCCGTGCAGGATCGAGTTCGTCGCGCAGGCGCGCTCCGGCGAGGAGCGTGTGCTCGAGGTCGAAGGCCAGCCGCTGCGCGACGATCAGGGCCGCTATTTTCAGTACGCGTTGATCAGCCCGGACATCACGGAGCGCAAGCGCACCGAGGCGGCGTTGCGCGAGAGCGCCGAATACTTCCGCGCGCTGTTCGACGAATCGCCGGTGCCGGCGACGATCCTGTCGTCCGATCACCGCATCGTTCGTGCGAATGCTGCGCACACACGAATGCTCGGCTACACGATCGACCAGGTGATCGGCAAGGATCCGATTACCTTCGTTCATCCGGACGAAGTCGACGCCGCATACGTGTTGCGCAACGAGATGGACGGGTCGGTCGAGCGCGCGCAGTTCACGTTCGAGCGCCGCATGCTGAAGGGCGACGGCGGAGTGACCTGGGTGCGCGGCCATAGCGTTCGCTTTAGCGACGCCGGCGGCGAACAGTTCCGGCTGACGATGCTGGAGAACATCACCGACGCGAAAGAAAGCGAACGCGTGTTGCGCGATGCCAAGGAGATTGCCGAATCGGCCAGCCGCGCGAAGTCGCAGTTCCTGGCCAACATGAGCCACGAGATTCGTACTCCGATGAACGGCGTGCTCGGCATGACCGAGCTGTTGCTGGGAACCACGCTGAGCGACAAGCAGCGCCGCTTTGCCGATGCCGTGTATCGCTCGGGCGAAACGTTGCTCGAGATCATCAACGACATTCTGGATTTTTCGAAGATCGAAGCGGGCAAGCTGGAGCTCGAATCCGTCGACTTCAATCTGCGCACCGTGGTCGAAGACGTGTTCGAGATGCTGGCGCCGCGTGCACATCAGAAGCGCATCGAGCTTGCATCGCGTATCGGGCCCGAAGTGCCTACGATCGCGAAGGGCGACCCGACGCGCATCCGCCAGGTACTGACGAATCTGGTGGGCAACGCGCTGAAGTTCACCGAGACCGGCGAAGTCGTCGTCACTGTCAGCGCGCTGCCTGAACATGGCGGCCACCGGGTCGGTTTCGAAGTGCGCGACACCGGAATCGGCATGCGTGCCGAAGCGCTGCAAAAACTTTTCACGGTGTTCATGCAGGCCGATCAATCGATGTCGCGCCGCTATGGCGGCACCGGATTGGGTCTAGCGATCAGCAAGCAACTGGTCGAGCTGATGGGAGGTTCGATCGGCGTCGAGAGCCATTTCGGCGAGGGCTCGATCTTTCGATTTGACGTTCCGCTGGCAAGCGGCGAATCGGCCGCAGTCCTGCCGGCGGTGAATCTGCAGCATCTGCGCGGTCGCCGCGTGATCCTGGTCGAGGACAATCCGACCAACCGCAGCATCCTCGAGATGCAGCTCAAGGCGGTCGAGATGGACGTCGCAACCGCCGACCATGGCGCCACCGCGCTCGAACTGATGCGCGCCGCGGCGCGTGCCGATACGCCGTTCGACGTTGCGGTGATCGATATGAAGATGCCGATCATGGACGGCTTGACGCTGGCGGCAACGCTGCGCGACGACCCATTGCTCGCGCCGGTAAAAATGGTGATGCTGACGTCGCTGGCGAGTGGCAACGAAGCGCAATTGGCGTACGAAAACGGTGTGGATCAGTACCTGACCAAGCCGGTGCGCCAGCAAGAGCTGCTGGAAGCGCTGGCGAAAGTTCTGTCGCGCAGCGAGCCGGCGGTGGTGCGCACGACGACAGTTGTCGCCGGGCATCGCGCGAAAGTGCTGGTAGCGGAAGACAACCTGGTCAATCAGGAAGTCGCGCGAGCGATGCTGCGCGACCTCGGTTGCGAAATTCGTCTGGCCGACAACGGCCGCGAAGCGCTGAATGCATTGCGGTCGCAGGCGTTTGACATCGTCTTTATGGACTGCCAGATGCCGGAGATGGACGGCTTCGAAGCAGTGCGGCGCTTCCGTTCCGCGGCGCAGGCCGATTTTGAAACCGCACTGGACGTGCCGATCGTCGCCTTGACTGCCAATGCCCTGGCGGGCGACCAGGAGCGCTGCCTCGCTGCAGGTTTTAACGAATACCTGCCCAAGCCGTTCAAGCAGCAGCAGATCGACGCGCTGCTCGCATGCTGGGTGCGGTTGGACAAGCCAAACACTGTGCGAGATTCTCGCAAAGGTGCGGTTGCTGCGAGAACCAGTGCCGCGACGTCGGATGTGATCGCTGGCGATGCGCTGGTTCTGGACATGTCGCTGATCGATCGCATTCGCCAGATGGAACAGCGCGGCGCGGCGCGCCTGCTCGAACGATTGATCGACACTTATTCGGCTACAGCCGCCAAATTAATGGCCGATGCGGAGCGTGCTCTGGGGCAGGGCGACGCCATAGCGCTGCGGCACGCCGTGCACACGCTCAAATCGTCGAGTGCCAATGTCGGTGCGACGGCATTGTCGCAACGCTTTGCCACGCTCGAGCTGCATGCGCGTGAGGGAAGGATGCAGGCCGCAACGCATGAATGGTCCGCCGCACGCAGCGAATACGAACGGGCTTGGCAGGCGTTGCAGGCGTTAACGGCAGCGGAAAACGTTAGCTAAAAGACGGTGCGATGGATCGAGCAATGAGCGACAGAAAGGACAACATCAGCAGCGGTGGCGCCACAGTGAACCGGCGCGACGGCGATGTCGACGCAGCTGCAGAATCGCGCAACGATCTGGTCCTGCTGGTCGACGACGATCCGGTAGCGCGGCTGCTGACCGCGTCCGCACTGGCCGAGCGCCAATGGCGTGTGATCGAAGCCGACGGCGGCGGTCATGCGCTTGAGCTCTTTGCGGCCAACTTGCCGGACGTAGTCGTGCTCGATGCGCTGATGCCGGATATGGACGGCTTTGTAACGTGCGAGCGGTTGCGGCGATTGAACGGCGGCGAACACGTGCCGGTGCTGATGCTGACCGGTCTCGATGACGAGCCGTCGATCGCGCGCGCGTATGAAGCCGGCGCTACTGACTTCTTTGTCAAGAGCACGTCGCAGTGGACGCTGCTGTCGGAGCGGCTGCGCTACATGATTCGCGCGTCGCGCATGCGCGAAGAGCTGGCCGAAAGCCGCGCCAAACTTACGAAGGCGCAACGCATTGCGCGGCTCGGCAGTTGGGAGTGGAACATCGCGGCGCGCTGGGTGAAGCTGTCAGAGGAATGTTTTCCGATCGCCGGCTTGCCGCGCCAGGACGACGGCCTTGCCGACTGGTTCGTATGGTCGAGAGTCGTCGAGGACGAGCGCGCGCGCATCGAAATGCTGTTTCGCGAGGCGCTGGCCGGCACCGGGC
>CAZKNV010000147.1:0-5444 GCA_964554145.1 uncultured Burkholderiaceae bacterium | reverse complement strand
TGGTTCGAGCGCGAGCTGCAGCATCTGTTCGCGCCGGGGCCGAACTACGTCGGCAGCGAGCCGATGGTGCCCGAGGTCGGCGACTACATGACACTGGCGTCTACCGAGCACGGCAAGGCGCTGGTGCACGGCCCGGGCGGCGTCAATCTTCTGTCGAACACGTGCCGGCATCGGCAAGGCCTGCTGCTTGACGGCCGAGGCAATAACGCCAATATCGTGTGCCCGCTGCATCGCTGGACCTACGATCTGAACGGCAAGCTGCTCGGTGCGCCGGATTTCGATGTCACGCCCGAGTGCTCGCTGCCGAGGACGCCGCTGACTCGCTGGAACGGGTTGCTGTTCGCCGGGCCGCGCGATCCGAATGCAGACCTGAAAGACTTTCCAATCGCTGCCGATTACAACTATGGCGCCTACGTGTTCGAAAAGGCCGTGGTTGAAGAATGCCCATTTAACTGGAAAGCGTTTCTCGAAATCTATCTTGAGCTTTATCACGTCGAAGCGATGCACCCGGGGTTGCAGAAGTGGGTCGATCCTGACAACTACGAGTGGGGCTTTGGCGACCGCTGGAGCTATCAGATTCTCGGCATCAAGGATGGATTGAAGTCGCAGGTGTCGCCGAACTATCAGCGCTATCGCGACACAATTCTCGAATTTTCGGGCGGCGAGCTGCCGAAGTACGGCACTGTGTGGTCGATCCTGTATCCGAACGTGATGCTCGAGTGGTACCCGTACGCACTGGTGGCCAGCACGCTGATTCCGCGTTCGCCCGAGTTGACGACCAATGTCGTCGAGTTCTACTACCCGGAAGAGGTACAGGCGTTCGAGCGGCAGATCGTCGATGCGCATCAGGCGGCGTATGCGGAGTCCGCCGCCGAAGACGCGCAAATCTGCGCCCGTTTGCAGCGCGGTCGGTGCGCGTTATGGCTGGCGGGCGAGGACGACAGCGGCCCGTATCACTCGCCGCACGAAGACGGCATGATCCATTTGCATGATTTCATTCGGCGCGAGATGGGGCAGCGCCGAACAGCGTGAATCACTCGTCCTATTCGCTGTGCACCATCTGGACCAGACGATTGACGTCGATCCCGCGCGCCTGCTGTTCGATCTGCGGCAAGTATCGCGTCTGCAGCGACTTGCCTTGCTGCAGCAAATCGTTGAACGCTTGATTCAGCAGCTCGGCGTTCATCGTCCGGCCGCCGGCGTAATAACGCCGGGCCACCTGACCGATCGCGTACGTGGTCGCAAAAGAGAATGCCGCTCCGGTCGCGCCGCGTGCCACTGAACCGACCAAGCCGCCCGCGACCTTGCCAAAAACACCGCCGAGCAATTTGCGCCCGATCTGCTCCAGGTACTGGCCGGTCATTCCGACGCCAAGCGTGGCCAGCAGGTCCTTGATGTGTCCGCGGTCGAGCTCGTAGCCATGCGCCTTGCCGATGCGATACACCAGTTTCATCTGCAGCGGGATAATCGCCATTGTCGCCAGCGATTGCGGCAACAGTTCGAGCGCGCCGTTGGTAATCGAGGCCTTGAGGATGATTGCGTCCAGCTCTGCATCGCTGATGGACGCGCTCGCGGCGACGACGGGGCCGACCGGCGCTGACTCGCTGGATAGCGGCACGGTGGCCAGTGCATCGGCGCTGGCAGCCGTTGCCGCGATCTGCGGCTGCCCGAGTCCGAGTGCGTTGCCAAGCTGCGCGAGAAAGCGGGTTTCCGCCTCGTTCCGCAGGCCGTCGGCGTCGCACACGCCGACCGCAATTTCGTAAGCCAGCGTGCGCGCTTCGTTCGATTGCAGCTGCGCTGCCGCGGCCTCGATATCGACGCGCTTCATCAACACCTGCTGATAAAGATCGGGCGCGTTAAGTTCGGTGCCGAGCGCATGGGCCGTGCGCCGCACTTCGCTCCGTTCACGATCGTCTTGTGTACCGTCCGCAAACGCTGCGAGCAACGCAATTGTCAGCACGGCTTGTTGTTCGTCCGGCCCCATCTCACTCATTTTTCCCTTGACGAATATTAGCGGGCCTGACTTAGACTGACGCAGCAGGCGAGGAAACCCAATGAGAATCCTGGTAGCGGTAGACGGCAGTAAGTTCAGCCGCGCAGCGGTTGAGTTCGTCGCGTCGCGATCGACATTGATCGGCGTCGATCCGGAAGTGCATCTGCTTAACGTACAGTTGCCGATACCTGCGCATGCCGCGCGCGCAGTCGGCAAGGAATCCGTTGCGACGTACACCCGCGACGAGGCGGAAAAAGTGCTGAAGCCCGCGCGGTCGCGACTCGACAAGGCGGGCTTTGCCGTAGTCGACTACTACGCCGTCGGGCACGTGGGCGAGCAGATCAGCGCGGCCGCAGTCAAGAGCAAGGCCGATCTGATCGTCCTTGGTTCGCACGGCCATTCCGCACTGCGCGGCCTGCTGTTCGGTTCGGTGACCAATGCGGTGATGGCGCAAACCAGTGCGCCGGTGCTGATCGTGCGCGCGGATGAAACTGTGCCAGCCGATTCGCTGAAGGTCGGCATAGCGGTGGACGGCAGCAAGTACGGGCGCGAAGCAGTCAAGTACGTGCTGCGGCATGGCGAGCTGTTCGGCGCGAACCCGAAATTGACGCTGATACATGTGGTGCAGGATTTAGCCAACGTCGTGATGCCCGACATGGTCGGCATCGCACTGCCGTCGTTTACCGAGGAAGAGGCACGCACGCTGCAGACAAAAGCTTTCGAGGCTGCCGTCGCTCCGGTGCGCAAGCTGCTGAAAAAGGCCGGCGTTGCCGCCGAGGAAGTGCGCCTGGTCGGCAATGCCGGCGATGAGCTGGCTACGTATGCGAAAAGGAAGAAGCTCGATCTGCTGGTGATGGGCTCGCACGGCTACGGCGCCTTCAAGGCGGTGATCCTGGGATCGGTCACGACGCGCGTAGCGGCCGCGAGCGACGTAGCGCTGTTATTAGTGCGGTGATCGGTGATCAAGTGATCGGTGATCAGTTGCGTGCCAGCCAGCACCGCATTCTTGTTTTCACCGATCACCGATCACCGATCACCGAATTACACGGTCGCCGCCTCCTCAATTGCGATCGCGTTTGCAGCCGCCACGATGACCGCCGCGATCCGTCCGACATCGCGCAGTTGCTCGACGCTCATCCCGCCTTGCTTCAGTAGCGCGTAGTGCGATTGCACGCAAAATTGGCACTTCCCGACGATCGAAGCGGCCAGCGCATACAGCTCGAACAGCCGCTTGTCGACACCGGCGTGCGTTGCGTACGCCTGCATGCGTAATTGAGCAGGCTGCGCTTTCAGTTCAGCATCGCCGGTCATTTCGACGTACGGATACCAGACGTTGTTCATTCCCATTAACGCAGCCGCGGTGAGCGCGGCGTTTTTCTCGATGTCCGGCAGCGTGCCGGAACCGCGAATGATCGCCACCAGATGCGCAGCCCGTGCCGCATACGCCGCTGCCAGCGCGACCGCAGTCGCCTCATTCGCCGGCAGCGACGAGCGACCGAGTGCACCGTCCAGGTTGATGCGCACGTCCTTCGCATAATCGGGAATCAGCGCCTTGATCTCGTTGATGTAGTCCATCGTCGGCTTTCTTAATGCGTCACGGCGGCAACCGGACTCAAGGTCGCGGTACCGACGGCCCGATTGCACGGGCATAGCTCGTCGGTTTGCAGGCCGTCGAGCACGCGCAGAATTTCTTCGGGGCTGCGGCCAACGTTCAGGTTGTTCACCGATACATGCTGGATCACGTTGTCCGGATCGACGATAAACGTAGCGCGCAGTGCGGCGCCTTCCTTCACGTCGCGTACACCCAGCATGTCGACCAGCGAGCCGGTGGTATCGGCGAACATCCAGTGGTTGAGTCGGTCGAGGTCCTTGTGGTCGCGCCGCCATGCAAGCTTGACGAACTCGTTGTCGGTCGAGCCGCCGAGCAGAACCGCATCGCGGTCTTCGAAATCGCCCGCCAGTTTGGCGAAGCCGACGATCTCGGTCGGGCAGACGAACGTGAAATCCTTCGGGTAAAAATAGATCACCTTCCACTTACCCGCGAATGACTGCTCATTGATTTCTTCGAATGCGCTGACCCCGTTTTCTTCGTGATGGTTGAAGCCCGGCTTTACGCCGACCACGTGGAAAGAATCGAGTTGCTGACCTACGGTTTTCATAACTTGCTCCAGTTCAGGTTTCTGTAGTGCTTAGGTAGGGACGTAGTTTGCAACTATCAAGCGACATCGACCAATTGCTATTTACAATAACGGCGATAGCGGGTGGCGCAGCGGTGCGGGCTGCAAGCCGGCGTCTGCAACAATCACCTTCGTGACCGTTTCGCACCATCGAAATTCGAGCCCCTGGCTTGCCTGGTACTTCGTCGCTATCTGGGGTTCCGGCTACGTGGCGACCAAGGTCGGGCTGCAGTACGCACCGCCTTTTACCTTTCTCACGCTACGGTTTGCGATCGGCCTATTGCTGGTTGTTCCTATTGCGCTGGCGGTCAAGCCTGCCTGGCCCGAGTCGTTGCCGCAGTGGCTGCATGTGGCTGCCGCGGGCTTGCTGATGCACGCGGTCAATCTCGGCGGCAGCCACTACGCGCAATACCTCGGAATGTCGGCTGGCATCACGGCACTCGTACTGGCACTGCAGCCCCTGGTCACGGCGCTGGCGGCGGCCCCTCTGCTGGGCGAACGGTTAAAAACCTGGCAATGGATCGGGGTCGCGCTGGGGCTGGCCGGTGTTGCGCTGGTCGTCTGGCACAAGATCGACCTCGACGCGATGAGCGCAGCATCGTTAACCGGCGTACTGATCGCGCTGACCGCGATTACCGTCGGCACGCTGTATCAGCGCATTTTCTGTCCGGCGGTCGATCTGCGCGCCGCGTCGGTAGTGCAGTTCGCGGCCACGCTCGTGCTGTTAACGCCGCTGGCGTTCGCGGTAGAGGGATTTCGGTTTCAATGGTCGTGGCAACTGCTCGCTGCGATCGGCTTTCTAGTCGTCTTCGCTTCGATCTTCGCCATCAACGCGCTGCATACGCTGATGCGCCGCGGAGAAGCAACACGCGTAACCAGCCTGCTCTACCTGACACCGATCATCGCGGTGGCGCTGGAATGGCTGATGTTCGGCATCTATCCGACAGGGTTGACTGCGCTCGGTGTCGCAGTGACCTGCGCCGGCGTCGCGCTGGTGGCGCTGAAACTGCGCAGCAAGAGTGGCCTGCAGGAGGCCGAAGTGCCACGGACCGCGAACTGACGATGGCGATGACCCTGCCTCGCATCATCGCGTTTGTGGTGCTGACGCACACCGCGTTCGGCGCAGCACGCGTAACGGCCTCGCTGTATGCGCTGTCGAACAAGGCGTCGCCATTTACGGTTGGCGTGCTGCTGGCGCTGTATGCGCTGGTGCCTGCGCTGCTTGCGGTGCGCGCCGGTCGGTGGCTCGATGAAGTCGGGCCGTTTCGCCCGCT
>CAZKNV010000146.1:0-5531 GCA_964554145.1 uncultured Burkholderiaceae bacterium | reverse complement strand
GTTTCCGAAAAGAAAATCGAGAACAGCACGACGTAGACAAGCACGACGTTGCGCTCGACGATCGCCGCTAAAAAGCGATCCGTCGCCGTGAACAGGTCGAGCCAGTTGATGCCTTCCATCGGAAATGCAGGCAGCGCGAACGCGCGAAGCGGAGTGAAAAAGCAGCGCGGATGATACGTGAGGCACGGGTCGCGAACCCCGCGATTTCCATTCCTATAATCCCTGACATGACTGCCACGCTTCGTCGCGCAATCCGGCCCCTGGCAGACGCACTGATCAGCCAGATCGCCGCCGGCGAAGTCGTCGAACGGCCGGCGTCGGTCGTCAAGGAGTTGCTCGAAAACAGCCTTGATGCCGGTGCGACGCAGATCGATGTGAAGCTCGAAGCCGGCGGCATCAAACGCATCGTCGTTGCCGATAACGGCAGCGGCATTCCGCGCGAGGAGTTGGCGCTCGCGTTAACGCGGCATGCGACCAGCAAGATCGCGAGCCTCGAAGATCTCGAAGGGGTGGAGTCGCTTGGGTTTCGCGGCGAGGCGCTGGCATCGATCGCTTCGGTAGCCGATGTGTCGATTACATCGAGAGTCGCCGATGCCGACAGCGCGTTTTGCGTGCGCAGTGACGGCGGCGCTTATGGAGAACCGGGCGCTGAGCCGGCATCGGGCACGATCGGTACGCGCGTCGAAGTCGCCGATTTATTTCACAAGACGCCTGCACGCCGCAAATTTCTGCGCGCCGAAGCGACGGAGCTGGCGCATTGCCTGACGCAGGTCGAGCGTGCCGCAGCGGCGCATCCATTGGTGGCGTTCACCGTCATGCATCAAGGCCGCACCGTACTTGCACTGCCGGCTCAATCGCCGCGCGAGCGTGCATTGCGTTTGATGCCCGACGACTTTGCAGCCGCCCGGCGAGAAGTCGAGCAGGACGCCGGCGCGGTCCGGCTGCACGGCTGGGCCGGCGCGCCGACTGCCAGCCGTGCGCGCGCCGATGCCCAGTACTTTTTCGTCAACGGTCGCTATGTGCGCGACAAGGTACTGACGCACGCAGTACGCGCCGCGTACGCCGACGTGCTGCACGGTGCAACGCAGCCGATGTATTGCCTGTATCTCTCGATCGATCCGAAGCGCGTAGATGTGAACGTGCATCCGACGAAGATCGAGGTCAGGTTTCGCGATTCGTCGAGCATTCACCAGTTCGTGATGCATGCGGTGCAGGCCGCGCTCGCGCAATCGGTGCAGTCGGTTCCGATGCAGTCACAGGTGCCCGATGCGGTATATCGCATGCCGCAGGCCCATCAAACGTCGTTCGGCGTTGCGCAATCCGTGGCCGACTATCTCGCTCTGCTTGCCGATAATCCGGTGGCCGCGGCGAACGATGCAAGCAGCGAAGAACACGATCTGCCGCTCGGCTTCGCAATCGCCCAGCTATCCGGCATCTACATCCTGGCGCAAAACGATCGCGGACTGATCATCGTCGACATGCATGCAGCGCACGAGCGCATCGTGTACGAGAAGTTGAAGCGCCAGCTCGATCAGCGCGAGATTCCGCAGCAGCGGCTGCTGATTCCGCAGGTGTTTTCGGTCGCACCGGTCGACCTCGCCACCGCAATGGAGCAAGGCGAGCTGCTGGCAGAAGTCGGGCTCGACGTCTCGCTGGCTTCGCCGACACAGCTCGCACTGCGCGGCGTGCCCGCCCTGCTCTCGCAAGCCGATGGGGCAGCGCTGACACGCGACGTGCTGCGCGACGTGCGCGAGTACGGCGGCTCGCGCGTGCTCACCGAGCATCGCAACGAATTGCTGTCGACCTTGGCATGCCACGGCGCGGTGCGCGCCAATCGACGATTGACCCTCGACGAGATGAACGCACTGTTGCGCGAAATGGAAGCGACCGAGCGCGCTGATCAGTGCAACCACGGCCGCCCGACCTGGGTGCAACTGGCCGTTAGCGACCTGGACAAGCTTTTCATGCGCGGCCGATGAACAGCGTCAGCGCGGCGAGCGCTGCCAACACGCGACTCGCCGCAGCCGGCCTGACGGCAACGACGATCCTGTTCCTGACCGCCGGGCTGTCGATGCTGCAGCCGCTGTCGACCGACTTGTATCTATCGACGCTGCCCGGCATCGCGGCGTACTTCAGCGCGAGTGTTGCGTCGGTGCAATCGACGCTGTGGATGTTCATCGCCGCCTTCGGCCTCTGGCAGTTGATCGCCGGGCCGCTGTCCGATCGATTCGGCCGCTATCCGGTCGTCGTCGCCGGCGCGTTTGCCTATTGCGCGGCGAGCGTGCTGGCGATGCTTGCGCCGTCGCTCGAGGTGCTCGTTATCGGTCGCGTGCTGCAGGCGGTCGGCGCTTGCACGTGCCTGGTCGGCGCACGCGGATTCGTACGCGATTTGTATCCACCGACCGAGGGCGCGCGGATGATCGCGAATGCCGCGACCCTCATGAGCCTCGCGCCATTGATCGGCCCGTTGATCGGCGCAGCCCTGTACGTGCAATTCGGCTGGCGTTCGTCGTTCGCGGTGCTCGCGGCGTTCTCGCTGCCGCTCGCGGGCTTCACCATGTACAAGCTGAGAGAAACCAACACGCGCCGCAATCCACATGCGCTAACCCTTGCGCCGATGCTGCGCACGTACGCCAGCGTGGCACGCTCACCCGCTTTTCGTGCGTACACACTGTCGGCGGCAGCGACCTACGCGTGCCTGTTCGCTTTTCTGTCCGGCTCGTCGTTCGTTTTGATCAACGTTTTGGGCCAGACGCCAACCGCTTTTGCGCTTTCGTTTGCAGCGATGGTCGTCGGTTACCTGGTGGGTACCGTGATCTGCCGCCGGCTGCTCGCAATGCATGGCATTCAGCGCACCGTCTGCACCGGCGCATCGCTGCAAGCGGCCGCCGGCGTGACGATGGCTGCGCTGGCACTCGGCGGAGTTCATGTGCCGATCGCAATCGGCGCGCCGATGTTTTTCATCGGTCTGTCGCACGGGTTGATACAGCCGCCGGTGCAATCAGGCGCAGTCGCGCCGTTTCCGCACGCAGCCGGCGCGGCAGCAGCCCTGCTCGGCTTCTTGATGATGCTGGTCGCGACGTTTGTCGGAGTATGGATCGGCGCCAGCTACAACAGCACCGTATATCCGCTGACGTTGACGATTTGCGCCTGCGGACTCGCATCCGCAGCGATTGCGTTCACGCTGGTGCGCAAGGACGGCGACATCACAGCCCATGGCTGATGCAGTCGATGCGGTCATGCTGCTCGGCCCGACCGCCAGCGGCAAGAGCGCGCTTGCCATGCAGCTCGCCGAAAAGATTCCGCTCGAAATCGTGTCGGTCGATTCAGCGCAGGTCTATCGCGGCATGGACATCGGCACCGCGAAGCCGAGTGCAGCAGATCGCACGGTAGTTCCGCATCACCTGATCGATATCCGTGATCCGGTCGATCCATATTCGGCCGCCCACTTCGTACGTGACGCCACCGCCGCAATTCGAGAGATTCGAACACGCGGCAAGTTGCCGTTGCTGGTCGGTGGAACGATGCTGTATG
The DNA here is from genome assembly GCA_964554145.1 of uncultured Burkholderiaceae bacterium. Lineage (GTDB taxonomy): Bacteria > Pseudomonadota > Gammaproteobacteria > Burkholderiales > Burkholderiaceae_F > JACCZX01. Next base: position 1,997 of record CAZKNV010000146.1, on the reverse strand, counting down.
CAAAGGCCTTGCGCGAAGGACTGTCCGACTTGCCATCGGCCGACCCGAAAGTGCGAGAACGAATCGAAGCCGAAGCGCGCGAGCTTGGCTGGCCGGCGCTGCATGCACGGCTTGCGCAAATCGATCCATCGACTGCCGCACGCCTTAAGCCGAACGACATCCAGCGCATTCAGCGCGCTCTTGAAATCTACGAAGCCACCGGCACGCCAATGTCGGAATTACTCACTGCTGACAAGACACCTGCATTGAAGTTATCGACAATCGCCCTGCTGCCCGCCGATCGTGCGCAATTGCACCAGCGCATAGCTCAACGCTTCGACGCAATGCTAGAGGCTGGCTTACTTGACGAAGTGCGTGCGCTGCACGGGCGCGGCGACTTGCATCCTGATCTGCCTTCCATGCGCAGCGTCGGCTACCGACAGGCATGGGCCCTCGTCGAGGGTAAGTGCACGTTCGATGAGTTCCGATCAGCCGGCATCGCCGCCACTCGACAGTTGGCGAAGCGGCAGATGACCTGGCTGCGCTCGATGACAGATGCAACCTTGATCCAGCCTTCATCGGGCACTGTGCACGGGCTGGCTGTTCTGATTAGTGATAGTAAATGCGTAATGGGATTAAGTTAGGACCGCTTGGGGAGGGATCGATGGAACGAGACAATCGCCCGCGATCGCTGCTCGCCGATTCGATGCGCGCCCACGCGTTGAAGTTCGAGGCCCCTTTGGGAGCCGACTTACGGGGACGCGGTCGGGATCCGCATTTTGGTAGCGTTCCTGGTTGTCGGCGTCGGCATGCTGTTCGCACTGCGCTTTGTGTCCGACGCGTTAGGTGTGCGCGGATTGCCTGCTGCGAGCGTGGGTTCCGTCGTTGCACTGCTTGCGGCATTTCTCGTGGCGCAGCGGGAATTCGTTGGTGCGCCGATGGCTGTCGTCGGGTTGTGTCGATTTGCGGATTGGACGCGGCGCGAACGCCTGTACTTCCTCCAGGTCGTTCCGTTAGCTGCAGTGGTGTTTGTCGTGGTGTTCGGCGATCACCTGCTGGCGCTGCTGGACCAGCACGGACTTGCCGGGTTCCTGCTGTTCTCGGTCCTCACTGGGCTCGTTTGGGGGATAGTGCAGGAGTTCCTTTATCGTGGTTGGTTGCAGACCGAACTGACCCGCCGCTTCGGGGCTACGGCCGGCCTGCTCGCTGCAAACGCAGCGTTCACTTTCGGGCCATTGCACCTCAACTATCTCGTTGGACTGGATGGCGTGCGCTGGGGTGGCCTCGTCGCCGTGTTCGGCATCGGGTTATTTTTCGGCATCGTCTATTCCCGTTCCGGGAACCTGTGGATCCCGGCGGTGATGCATGGACTCTGGCCACCGAACATGAGCTGATTGCATCTGATGCTCTGAGGCGGTCGCAGCAGCAAATTTGGTAGCGCGACTTCGCCAGAGATACTGCAATCATTGTCGGCGAAGCTCGCACGACTATGAGTAGATCGGCACGGTCGCTTGACGTCACACGCGCACGTGCAGATCGTCGCCGCTGAAGGTAAGCGATAAGGGCTCGATGACGATCTGCTTCGGACCGGTCACGACACGGCCGGCGCTCGATGCACCTACGCCCGACTGGCGCGCGACCTGCAGAGTGCGTTCCGCGTCTGCGCTTGCGACGAACAACGCGAAGCCGGCGCCCATGTTCAGATTGCCGTAGGCCTCGCGATCATCGATCGCGGCATGCTGTTTGATGAACTGCAGCACCGCCGGGACGGGCGGCACCGCGTCGATTTGATAGGTGAACGCAGTTTGATGTCGCATCAGCTTGCGCCAGCCATGACCGGTGATGTTGACGCAGTAGTGTGGAACGATGCCGGCAGCCGCGAGCGCCTCGGTGATTGGCGAATACAGCAGCGTCGGCGCCAACAGCGCATCGCCGAACAGCGTGCCGTCGTCGAGCCGCGCTGCGTAGCCGTCCGGCAATCGTTCGGCAAGTTTGCGTGCGAGCGAGATTCCGTTGGC
>CAZKNV010000145.1:0-5537 GCA_964554145.1 uncultured Burkholderiaceae bacterium | reverse complement strand
GACATCCAGTTCGACAAGCGCTGGCAATACCAGGCGCGTGCGACGACGACGGCTGCCAGAACCGACCACCAAATCAACGCAATCGGCAGTCGATCTTCGCGCCACAGGATCAGCACGATCAGCAGGCCGAACGCGAGATTGCCGAACCAGGTCGTGCGACCGAGGTTGATCGACAGCTTGAACAGCTCGGCGGTGACGGTTGCTTTTGCCAATGGCGCGTTTCGTTTTGAGCGGGTGCGGCTTAGCCGCGCGATTCCGGCGCCGGCTACACGGATAATCGGTCCATGACCGATCCGCTTGAACCGACAAAAGCGGGGCAGATCGGGCGGAATCCTGGGCAACCGAATCGCGTGAAGCCATATCGCGGGCGCTTCGCCCCATCACCGACCGGCCCGTTGCATGCGGGCTCGCTCGCTGCCGCGCTCGCCAGCTGGCTTGACGCGCGCGCCGTGAATGGCGCCTGGATCGTTCGCATTGAGGATCTGGATCCGCCGCGCGCCGTGCCACGCGCTGCGCAACACATCCTCGATCAATTAGCGCAATGCGGACTCGAATCGGACGAGCCGGCCGTGTTTCAGAGTACGCGCGGCGACTTATACGAAACCGCGTTCGCCCGGTTGCAAGCCGATGGATTGATCTACGGCTGCGCGTGTTCACGCAAGGATGTCGATGAGATGATCGAGGCGCAGGCCGGCTGGCCGGTCGGTGTTTATCCCGGAACTTGCGCCGCGGGTGCCGCTATAGACAAACCGATTCGCGCCTACAGAGTGCGCGTTCCCGACGAAGAAGCGTCTTTCGTCGACCGTGCGGCTGGCCGGTATGCGCAGCATCTGCGGCGCGACGTCGGAGATTTTGTCGTCAGCCGTGCCGATGGCTTGTGGGCATATCAGCTAGCAGTGGTCGTCGACGACGCCGCACAAGGGATCACCGATGTGGTGCGCGGCGCCGACTTGCTCGATAACACGCCGCGCCAGATCTTTTTGCAGCGCGCACTCGGATTACCGACGCCGCGCTATGTGCATGTGCCGCTGGTGCTGAATGCGTCAGGCGAAAAGCTATCGAAGCAATCGGGTGCAACGGCGCTTGATGCGGAACAGCCGCTGCGAGAGCTGCAGCGCGCAGCACATCATCTGGGCTTCGGCCGAATCGAAGCGGCGTCTGTCCATGAATTTCTAAAGCAAGCGATCGACCTATGGAAGTCCGGGGCGAAGGTAGGCCGCGGATAGCGCACGCTCCAACACCGAAGTGACGAACTGGGTCTTCGAGAGCGAATAGCGCTCGCGCGACTCAAGGCTTGCACCATCATGTGCAGCGGCCAAGCTGCGCTTGAGTTCGACGTACTCAGCCGCGACCGCTGGATGGCTGCGCAAGTAATCACGGAAAGCCAGGTGCCGGCGTTCTTGCTCAGCGCCGAGGACGCACAGGTGGATGTGGTGTGTGCTGGGCCGTTCGGCTGGCTTCTGGAAGAACGGGTAGACCAAGTCAAATGGCCCCAGCGAAATGCGGCTGTAGCCGAGCCGGGCCAGCGGCTCTGAGTAGATGCCCAGTGCCTCAAGCGTGGCGACGGAGACCTGAATGTCTATGACCGGCTTGGCGGAAAGGCCGGGCACTGCCGTCGAACCCACATGCTCGATGCGCAAGGCAAGGCTGCCCATTGCCTCGCGGATGCTGGCTGCTTCGCCTTCGAATAGCGAAGGCCAGGCGCAATCGTATGGAACGATGTTGATCATCGCGATATCGCGACGCACTCGTTGATGCTTACCGTCAAAGTTGAGCTGCACTCGAAGAGCGACGGCTCTCCAAAGCCGGGCTAGGCAACTTGGGCGTGGGCCGAGGCATTGCGGATTGAGCTGGCAACCGCTTCCAAAGCGGCGCGTTCGGGCAATGAATAATATTTCGGCGAGTGCCGCAGCCCAAATCCATCGCCTTCGAACCGCGGGAAGACGTGAAGGTGCGCGTGAAAGATTTCTTGTCCAGCCGCCACTCCATCGGCCAGAAAGAGATTAACGCCTTCGCAACGAAACACCGCTACGACGAATGGCCTCGGCCAGGCGCTGAGCGACATGAAACATGCGCTCGCCGACGTTCATGTCGAGATTCGACAGATAAGCGACGTGTGCGAGGGGAATGACTAACAAGTGTCCAGGGTTTACCGGCTGAATGTCCATGAATCCGCAAACGAGCTCATCGCGATACACAATGCTCGCCGGCTCGCGGCCAGCGACGATTTCACAGAAAACGCAAGCGTCTCGTTCATGAGGCATGATGCCTCACGTCTGAAATCAGGCGCGCGAATCGCGTCGGATGCATTGACGAGTTATGCCGCCTTTTCGCTTGGCATCTCCCATCCAGGGAACACCAACACGCCGGGATGACACTTCAGAGCTCGCGCCAAAACTTTGGCTCGCTCAACGCCGAGGCGAACACGGTCGTTCTCGATGGCAGAGATCGTCGTCTGTGGAATTCCGGAAACCTGCGCAAGCTGGTTCTGGCTCATTTCCTGGAATTCCCGAAGAATACGAACGGACTCTCCAACCGTCACCTCAATGCGCTTCTTGGCAGGGCGAAAGTCTTTCATCATGGCCTCCGATAGTTGTGAGCTGTGATCGAGGCAACCTGAAACAGAAGTTCCTCAGCCGCGTAGCGGTAGATGACCCGCCATTGGTCGCCGAGCCGCGAAGACCGGTAGCCCTTCCACTCTCCCGCTAGCACCTCGTCGTGGAACCCCTTGATGAGACGCAGTCCCGGTAACCCCGACACAGCCGCAATGTCCTTCCACTTCTCGTAGCGTTTGAGAATCTCTCGAGGCGCCGACGCGACCTGCTTGTCGATGCGACGGTGCTCCTCGATGCGCCACATGTCGCATTGTGCCTATAACAAACATGGTATGTCAATGGGCTAGCGGCATATGCCGCCCGCTGGAGCGCCTTGCTGGGCGACGCCACCAATGTCAACTGCCGCACTTGGCGTGCTTGAGCGCTACGTGAGCAGCGGCGATCAAAATCCGGGTTCTTCAACGCACCGCTGTCACCACACTCGCCACTGCGGTCGTTAACTTCTTCGCATACGGCACATGCAGAAACTCGTTCGGGCCGTGCGCATTCGAATGCGGTCCGAGCACGCCGGTGATGAAAAACTGTGCGCGCGGGAAGCGTTCGCCGAGCATGTTCATGAACGGGATCGTGCCGCCCTCGCCGATCCATGCGACCTCGCGACCGTACGATTGCATCGACGCCTGCGCCAGCGCATCTTTCAACCAGCGCGCGGTTTCCGGCGCGTTCCATCCGGTGGCGCCCCAATCGGCGTCAAAGGTGACCTTGGCGTTGTATGGCGGGTTCTCGGTCAGCGCCTTGCGCATTGCCCACGTTGCCTTCTCGCCGTCGACTGTCGGCGGAATGCGCATGCTCAACTTGAACGTTGTTTTCGGGCGCAGCACATTGCCGGCCGAATTGAGGCTCGGAAAGCCGGCGGCGCCGGTTACTGCCAGCGCCGGGCGCCAGGTGCGGTTCAATATCCCTTCGACCGGATCGGTCGTTATCGGCATCGCATGCAGGTGTCCGCCTGCGCCATGCGTGCAACTGACCCACGGAAATTCCTTCCACACTTGATCACCGAGAATCTCGCCGACCGTATGTGCCTGCTGCAGACGTTCAGCCGGAACGTCGGCATGCAGCTCGGGCAACAGCACCTTACCGGTCGCCGGATCGTCGAGCCGATTCAACAGTTGACGCGCGATCCGAAACGACGACGGCACGATGCCGCTCGCATGGCCCGAGTGCACACCCTCCGACAGAATTTCGACGGTCAATGTGCCGCCGACCAGTCCGCGCAATGAAGTCGTCACCCACAGCTGATCGTAGTTGCGGCAACCGGAATCGAGCCCGACCACCAATTGCACGTCGCCAAAGCGCGGCGCAAGCAGCGTCAGATACTCGGGTAGATCGGGGCTGCCGCTTTCTTCGCAGGTCTCGATGATGCCGACGCAGCGCGGACGCGCAATGCCTTGCGCATCGAGCGCAGCGATGGTCGTCAGCGCGGCGTAGATTGCATAACCATCGTCGGCGCTGCCACGGCCGTACAACTTGCCGTCTTCAACCACCGGCTTCCAGGGACCGAGATCGTCGCGCCATCCGACCATCTCGGGCTGCTTGTCCAGATGGCCGTAAAACAGCACGGTGCGATCGTTGCCCAGACCATGCGTGGCCGGCACGTCGAATAACAAACATGGAGTCTTGCCTTCGATCGCGACGATCTCGATCGTCAGCCCCGCGATCGATTGCTGGCGGCACCACGCTTCTGCCGCCTTGACTACAGAGTGCAAATATCCGTGCGCATCCCAGCTCGCATCGAACGCGGGCGACTTTGCGGGAACGCGCACGTATTCAATCAGGCGCGGCACCAGATCGTCGTCCCACTTGCTTGCAACAAACTTGTTCAGATCGGCGAGATTCATGGCAGTCCTGCATAGCTTCAGAAAACGGAAGTGTATGGCTGCTAGCCTCTCGCCTCAAACCAGTTCAATCCAGGGAGATTCGATGAAGCGTTTGCTACCTGCGATGCTGCTGACGTTCGCCGTGGCGCCGGCGTTCGCGCAAAGCGGAACGTATGCGGCGCGCTTGCTAACGCCGGAGACGGCGCTCAAGGCAACCCGTGCCGCGCTCGAAGATTGCCGTAAACGCGGCTACCAGGTCGCTGTGGCGGTGGTCGATCGCTCCGGCATAGCGCAGACGATGCTGCGCGACCGCTTCGCCGGTCCGCACACGGTAGATACCGCAATCAACAAGGGCTACACCGCGATCAGTTTCCGTACCGACACGCTGGAATTTGAAAAGCAGACACAGTCCGGCATGCCGAGTTCGGGTGTGCGAGCGATTCCGAATGTTGTTGCGATCGGCGGCGGCGTGTTGATTCAGGCGGGCGGCACGACTCTCGGCGCGATCGGTGTTTCAGGAGCGCCGGGCGGTGAGGCGGACGACGCCTGCGCCAAAGCCGGCATCGCCGCCATTCGCGACGAGATCGACTTTTAACTCGCATTGACTTCCACCCGGCTCTCGATCTCCACCACCGCGCTACTCGTTGCACCGCCGCTTTTCTGGGCCGGCAATGCAGTGCTTGCACGCGCGCTGGTGGGTGAATTTCCGCCTTTGGCGCTGTCGTTCTGGCGCTGGGCTCTGGCGTTCGCGTTGCTCGCTCCGTTTGCAGCCCGATCGGTATGGCAGCACCGCTCGGTGATTCGCGCACACTTTCCGCTGCTCGCGTGGACCGGCCTGCTCGGCGTCGGTTGCTATAACTCGCTGCAATATCTGGCGCTGCAAACTTCGACGGCAGTCAATACGACATTGATCGGCGCGTCGGGACCGATCATTACGCTGTTGGTCGGCGCTGCATTTTTCTCTTCGAGCGTCGCACGGCGACAATGGATCGGCGCAGCGGTGTCGCTCGCCGGCGTGCTGTGGGTCATCGCACATGGCGAACCGGCGAATTTGTTGCGGCTGCACTTTGCCATCGGAGACTTGATCATGCTGGCCGCGACCCTG
>CAZKNV010000144.1:0-5589 GCA_964554145.1 uncultured Burkholderiaceae bacterium | reverse complement strand
GCGTCCGAGCTTTGTAAGCGGCTTGTTCGCCACCCATCCGTCGCTCGAGGAGCGAGTGCAGCGCGTTTACGGACGCAAGCAGGCGTTTGTCCCGGCGCCTGAAAATGCGCTGGCGCTGTCGATGGGTGGGCTGGAACCGGCGCCCGAGCCCGAGCGTCCACGTTCGCCGATTCAGTTTGTGCCGTCCGGTGGCGAGCGTCACAGTGCACCTGCACGCGACACATCGGCACTCAATGCACTGTCGCCGGTGGCCGGCCTGGTCGCGGCAGCTGCAGCGGGCGCTGCGGCGCTAAGCGACGTCACGGCGGCGGTGGGCACCGTCGCGCCGCCCGGGCATCGCGATTTCGCACTGGACGATACGCAGCGCGCGACCATCGATTCGCTGCGCCATGCAGCGAACGACGCCATGCACGCGCAGTTGCTCGCGTTCGCGTTGCTGATCGAAGCAGACAGCGAGTTGCGCGCGCAGCAGTGCGCATTGATTGCTGAATCGTATGGCACCGACGCTGCGCAAATCGCCGACCGATATCACCGCTTGATCCAAGCGTTGCCGGCGGGTGCGCGTCAGCCCTTGCTCGATGTCGCGATGCCGGCGCTGCGCAAGCTGCCGGATCAGACCCGGCAGCGCGTGCTGAAGCTGTCGCACTTGCTGATTGCTGCCGACGGCCGCGTATCGGTACGCGAGTTCGTGCTGTTCACGATCCTGCAGCGCCGGCTCGGACCGGACGCCGGACGCGCGGTGCCGGTACGCTATCGCGCAGTGAACGAGCGTGCGCAGGATGCGGCGCTAGTCCTGTCACTGGTCGCGGCCGTCCGGCTGCCCGCGCGGCCCGAGCATGCGTTCAACGCCGGTGCGCTGCTGCTGCCGGATTCAGATGTCAGGTTTGTTGCCGCCGATGCGATCAAGCTCGACGATGTGTCGGCTGCGCTCGATCGCCTGAACCAACTGGCGCCGCTTGCCAAGCCGCAACTGATCAAGGCCGCCACCGCGGCAGCGTTTGTCGATAACGAGACTAACTGGCGGGCCGCGAGCACACTGCGCATGATCTGTGCTGCAGTCGACGCGCCATTGCCACCGCAGGTTGCGCTGGCGGAAGCCCGCTCGCGAAGACCGCAATCGCGAGCGGTTGAGAAGAATTAGCCGTAATCATTTACCGGAAAGTTCGCATGCGATCGAGGAAACCTGTTTGCTTATCCTGCCTGTCGTTCGATGTTGAAGCCGTTGTCGATGGCGCGCCCACCGAAGCCGAGTTCTTCGCCTGCTTCGATTGTCAGGATGTCTTCTACTTCATGGCCGATGCAAGGCCGCGTGTTCGTCAGCTCGGCCTTTCCGAGTTGTATGCCGAACGCATCAAATTGCTTGGCTAAGTTGGCTGCACGCGGGGCCGTCAAACGATGATTGCCCAGTTGAGACAACGATTCGTGACGCCCCGCGTTTTCGCATGGGCACGCAAGAGCCTGCCCGCGCTTTCGCAGACCGAGCGGGAAGCGCTGGCGGCAGGCGATATCTGGTGGGACGGCGATCTGTTCAGCGGCAATCCGGATTGGGACAAGCTGCTGCACTTCGCGCCGGCGCAGCTCACTGCAGACGAGCAGGCGTTTCTCGCCGGCCCGGTCGATCAGCTCTGCGGCATGCTCGATGACTGGAGCATCAATGTAGACACACTGGATCTGCCGCCGGACGTGTGGGCCTTTTTAAAGTGTCACAAGTTTTTCGGGATGATCATTCCGAAGGAGTATGGCGGGCTCGGCTTCTCGGCATATGCGCACTCCGAGGTGGTAAAGCGAATCGCAACGCGGTCGATCACCGCCGGCATCACGGTGATGGTGCCGAACTCGCTCGGTCCGGGCGAGTTGCTGCTCGAGTTCGGTACCGATCAGCAAAAGCAGCACTACCTGCCACGGCTGGCGGATGGGAGCGAGATTCCGTGTTTTGCGCTGACCAGCGCGCAGGCGGGTTCCGATGCTGCTGCGATGGAAGACCGCGGCGTCGTCTGTCACGGCACGCACGAAGGCAAGTGCATGCTGGGCATGCGCGTGACGTGGTCCAAGCGCTATATCACGCTGGCACCGGTCGCAACGTTGCTCGGCCTGGCGTTCAAGCTGTATGACCCCGATCATCTGCTTGGCGACCAGGAAGACATCGGCATCACGCTGGCGCTGATTCCTGCGCACACGCCGGGCGTTGAAATCGGCCGCCGTCACCTGGCAGCGTTACAGGCGTTTCAAAACGGGCCAACCTCGGGTACCGATGTGTTTGTTCCGCTCGACTGGGTGATCGGCGGGCGCGCAAGAGTTGGCGCCGGCTGGCGCATGCTGATGAGCGCGCTCGCTGCGGGACGCGGCGTGTCGCTGCCGTCGCTGGCGACGGCGTCCGCGTGCCTGGCGGCGCGCACGACCGGTGCGTATGCGCGCATCCGCGAACAGTTCGGCATACCGATCGGCAAGTTCGAAGGCGTGCAGGAGCGCCTCGGTCGTATGGCCGGTATCGCCTACGAGCTCGAAGCTGCGCGGCGTTTTACCTGCGCCGGGCTCGATCAAGGGCATGCGCCGGCGATCGTGTCGGCGATCGTCAAGTCGCATGCGACGTATCGCATGCGCACGACGGTCGATGACGCGATGGACATCCACGGTGGCAAGGCGATCGTCGATGGGCCGCTGAATTACCTCGGCAATGCCTATCGCGCGGTGCCGATCGGCATCACGGTCGAAGGCGCCAACATACTGACACGCAGCTTGATCATTTTCGGCCAGGGGGCGATTCGCGCGCACCCGCATCTGCTGCATGAGATGCGCGCGCTGCAGAATCCGGATGACAACGCGGCGCGCATCGAGTTCGATCGCGCATTTGCAGCGCACGCCCGACATTTGCTGAGCACGTTCGTGCGCAGTTGGCTGCGCAGCTGGTCGGGCGCATTACTCGCGCCGGCGCCGAAATCGGGGGCGAACAAGGCATATTTTCGGCAGCTTGCTCGTTACGCTGCGGCGCTCGCTTTCACATCCGAAGTTGCGCTGCTGACGCTCGGCGGAACTTTGAAACGCAAGGAATCGATCTCGGCGCGCCTGGGCGATGTGCTGTCGGAGTTGTACCTGCTCTCGGCGGTTATGAAGCGCTACCACGACGAAGGAGAACCGAAGGAGGATGCGCCGCTGGTGCGATGGTGCTGTGAAGCGGGCTTCGCGCGCATCGAGTCGGCATTGGCCGGCGTCTTCGCGAACTTTCCGGTGCGCCCGTTGGCATGGCTGATGTGCGCCTTTACGTTGCCGCTCGGCATACGCCGCCGCGGGCCGAGCGATGCGATGACGCAGGCTTGTGCCGCGCTTTTGATGCAGCGTGGCGCGGCGCGCGATCGATTGACACCTGGTGTGTACCCCGGCAGTGGCGATGATGCCGTGAGCCGGCTCGAGCGCGCTTTCGCACTGGTGCACGAAGTCGCACCGCTGAAGCGCAAGATGCGCGACGCAGGGCACGGCGAAGATCGGATCGCCGCAGGCACTGCAGGACTGATCACCGAAGGCGAATCGGCGCGGCTGGTGGAGGCGGACGAAGCGGTGCTGGCCGCGATCGTCGTCGATAGCTTCACGCCGGAAGAGCTGCTTGCATTCGCGCCGGTCAGGAGACGCGCAGCGGCGTGATGATTAGCCTTCCCGAATGCGTGGCTGGTAGTGCGGTAAACCGAATGCAGCCAATCGTGACCTCGGAGCTGGCACTCGAGCCGCTGCGCGTCGCTCATGCTGACGCGATGTTCGAGCTGCTAAGCGATGCCGAGATCTACCGGTATCTCGACTACTCGCCTCCCGCTTCGATCGAACATCTGCGCAACGTCTACGTACAGCTCGAAGCCCGAGAGTCGCCCGACGGAAACGAAGCCTGGTTAAATTTGGTGGTTCATCCGCATGGTCATTCGCTCGTCGGCTATGTGCAGGCTACCGTGGCGTCGAATCGGAGTGCGTACGTCGCGTACGTCCTTGGAAGCCACCATTGGGGCCGCGGTCATGCACTAAAGGCGATACAGGCGATGCTTGGGCACCTTGCTTCAGCCTACGAAGTCAACCGGTGCATCGCTACCGTGGAAGCAGAAAATGAACGCTCGATACACCTGCTTGAGCGCCTCGGTTTTCACGCGGATGCCGCACATCAGTTAAAAGATCATTGTCTCTCGCCGACCGAGCGAATGTTCGTTCGTTGAGCCGTTTCGATCATTGCGCGCGGTCGCGCAACTCCATAACGCCCTCTGTTCAGCGCAGTGATCGCAGCATGCGACTCGCCGAGCCGGCCACGCTGAAAGACCGGCTGTACAAGGCGCTGTTGATCAGCGCACCGCGATCGAATTAAGCCGGCTTCGAGATCTCTATCTCTACTGCGCGTCGGCAGTCGAGCGATAGTGTTCGTGCAGCTGCTGCTCGTAGGTGGACGAAAACGGCGCATCGGGGTCGTAACCCGGGCTCGCCTCAACGGCCTTGCGCGTGACATCGACATAAACGCGCCGCTCATTCCAGCTGACGCTTTCGATCCAGTCCGGAGAGATCAACACACGTTTGCCAGGCAGCCAGTTGCCCGTATCGACAACCGCATAACGAATCGCCCATGACTGGTCGTCGAATAAAAAGTCAGCGACATGTCCGATGCTCCCGTCACTAGCCTCGATGTGGTAGCCGATTACTTCATCGCTGCTGCGCAAGTGCGAATCGGCTGCCTCGTGCTCGGCGGCTTGCAGCTCGTCGAGCTCGCGGGCAGCGCCCGTGCGCAGCGGCGGAACGGCGAGCGCTGCGCCTGCCATCGGATACGTCAGCGGAAAGGCTGCTGCGCCCCACAGGCCCGCGCCGGTCCAGTAGTACGGGTAACCGTAGTAGTCGTAATACGACGCTTCATTCTGGCGCGACACCGGCTTGTCGGTGTCGATGTCGGGCGCATCTTCGACCTGCTTGCGCGTTAGCGACGCACCCAGCCGCTTGCCATCCCGATCGATACCGGTGATCGAATGCGGCGAGATCAACACCTTGCGGCCGGAGAGCCAGCCGCCGGTGGAGACGACCAGATGGCGCACGACCCAGCGCTCGTCGTCGAAGTAGACCTCGCGCACCCGGCCGATCTCGCCGTCGCGCGCGTTGATTGTGAAACCGTCGATAGCCTTGACGTTGCACAGCATAGATGTACTCCCATCGAAGTGCGTTGCGGGCAGACGCATTAGCGATTCAATCGTTCGATGGCGGTGGCGATCACAGGTCGCCTGCCTCGAACTCGACTTCGTTGTTTCGGTGTCCTGGCGGAGCAAACGACATACCTTGATCGGCGTCAAGCGCGCTGCCAGGCAAAGCGTGCAGATTGCATCGCTATCTCAAGTGATAAAGCACGAATACGCCTGCGCCGTAACAAAGCACCACTGCAAGCGAATCGACTCCCATGCGCAACACCGTGCGGTCGCGCCGCTCGATCATGCCGATGATAAAAAAGCCGGTCAGCAGCATTGCAAGGAGCGCGGCAAAAGCCGCAAACCGGCCGGCTTCGATCAGCACCGGCCCACCCGAATAGACTGCGTCGTTCAGCACGATGATGAGCACGTTGAACACATTGGTGCTGAAGATACC
>CAZKNV010000143.1:0-5609 GCA_964554145.1 uncultured Burkholderiaceae bacterium | reverse complement strand
TTGGCCGGCAGCGGAATCACGCGCGGCAGGACGCGCGGCACCTTGAGGATCGCAATCGCCGACGGGCGCCCGAACGCATCCTTGCCTTCGAGCTGGATGATGAAATTCAGCGATTTGTTCAGCACCTGCGGAAACGGATGCGACGGGTCCAGCCCGATCGGCGCCAGCAGTGGCTTGACCTCGCGCTGCACATAGTCACGCAGCCAGGCGCGCTGCTCGGCGCTGCGCTGCGCATGATTGATGATCACGATGTCCTGCCGCGCCAGCGCCGGCATGATCGTGTGGTTGTAAAGCTCGTACTGTTGCGCAACCAGCCGGTGTGCACGGTCGAGCACCGTCGAGTACACGCTGGCGGCCGCACCGACAGAACCGGTTTGCATCCCTTCGGTCAAATCCGAGACGCGCACCTCGAAGAACTCGTCAAGATTCGACGAGACGATGCAGACGTAGCGCAGCCGCTCGGCCAGTGGGACCGAGGTGCGGGCGGCCATCGCCAGCACACGTTCGTTGAACGCAAGCAGCGAGAGCTCCCGGTTCAGGTAAGACTCCGGCGGGCCAATCAACGGCTTGTCTCGTTCAAAGCGTCGCTTGGAGCGCTTGCGCTTCGGGTGTTTACGATGATGACCGCGGACCATAGAGATTCACGATGATAGGTCGATGACGCGGGTACAAGCCGCCGGATTGCGCTTGGTATTGTGCTTCGCGTGAAGTGAGCAACCACTTACAAATGGCGCAGCGAGCGAGACAAACCCGACTACGATAGTCGGGATTGAACTCTGGGTAAGCCGCTTCCTCTAAGACTTAGCACTCGATAAACCCGAGTGCTAAGCTAAATGAAATGGAGATAAAACACGTGGCAACAAACAGCAAGTTGGCAGGAAACGCCCTCGTTCCGGTGAACGCGCAAGCATTTGCGCTCAATCCCGGAAGCTTGGGCAGCATTGATGCCTACATTCAGGCGGTCAATCGGGTACCGATGCTGACGCCCGATGAAGAACTTCGTTTGGCGCGCGACCTGCGCGATAACGACAACCTGGAGTCGGCAGGGCGGATGGTGATGTCGCACCTGCGGCTGGTGGTCGCGGTCGCCCGTAACTATCTCGGCTACGGCCTGTCGCATGCCGACTTGATCCAGGAAGGCAATATCGGCCTGATGAAGGCGGTCAAACGCTTCGATCCGGAGCGCGGCGTTCGGCTGGTGTCGTTCGCTTTGCATTGGATCAAGGCCGAGATTCACGAGTACGTGCTGAAAAACTGGCGGCTCGTAAAGGTGGCGACCACCAAGGCGCAGCGCAAACTGTTCTTCAACCTGCGCAGCATGAAGCAGGGCCTGGGAACGATGTCGCAGGAGCAGGTCGGCGATATCGCGCAAAAACTTAACGTCAAGCGCGAAGAAGTGTCGGAGATGGAAACGCGATTGACGGGTGGAGATATTGCGCTCGAAGGCCGGATCGACGATGGCGAGGAAGAATTTGCGCCGATCGCCTACCTGGCCGATGCCGATTCGGAGCCGACGCAAGTGCTGCAACGTCGTGAATACGACGTGCTGCAAACCGAAGGCGTGCGCGAAGCGCTGGAAGAACTCGATCCGCGCAGCCGTCGCATCGTCGAAGCGCGCTGGTTGAACGAAGACGGCGATGGCAAGGTCGGAACATCGACACTGCATGACCTTGCGCAGGAATTCGGAGTCTCGGCGGAACGAATTCGCCAGATCGAAGCCAAAGCTTTGCAGAAGATGCGAAGCGCGTTGGTCGAGTACGCATAGTACTTTCCCTAGCGAACCGTGGCTTCTGGTTGGTTGGCAACGTCCGCCTCTGTTCCTCCCCCTCTCCTCCAATGAGGCGGACACTCAAGCCCCGGCACCCCCGGGGCTTTTTTTGGTTTCGATTTGAATGACGATGCGTTGGATTGCGCACGCAGCCCCAGCGGCAAGTTGCCTGAACGCCGCTGGCGCTGCGCGCTCGATCGCCGGCAAACTGGCGTACAGCGAGCGCGCTCCTGACGCTGCCCTGACAAGACGCGCGCGTGGAATCATGCTCAACGACGGCATCGCCGGTAAAGTGCACGCGCTTGGCACATGGCGCGAGCCTGCCGTACGCGGGCAACTCGGCGAGTCGCTCGGCGCGCTGCTCGCGCCGGCTTTGCGCGCCGATTTTGAGTGGTATCAGTGCCGCGGCGCGTTCTTTCATAACGATGCGCACTACGATGCGCGACTCTTCGGCATCTGGTGCATCGCCGGCCCGCTGGCCGAACTCGTTTTCCCGCGCGCCGGAATTCGTCTGACCGCCGGACCGGGCAGCATCACCATCTTCGATCCGTTCGAAGTACACGGCGTTCTGGCACCCGCTTGCAGCGTTTATTCACCTGACGACTACCAGGATGCTGAAGCGAGCGTGTTCCTCGGGTTCGAAATCGATATCACACCGGCCGTTGCTGAGGCCTTCGGCATCGCACCTGGCGTGCATGGACGCGCCATTTCAAGTCGAACGCGCATCGCTGCCACCAGCGGCGCGCTGGACAGCGCCTAGCCGATCAGCCGTTTTATATCGGCAACGATCGGTTCGACGCCTTCGCCATGTTTTACGAACAACCGCACCCGGCCTTCGCGGTCAATGACATAAGTGCCAGCCGTGTGATCGATCGAATACGAGGTGGCCGTCTTTCCCGCTGCCTTCTGATAAAACACCTTGAATTCTTTCGCAGTGGCGGCCGTTTGCTCGGCAGAGCCGTATAGCGCGACAAAACTCGGATCGAAGGCAGGCACATAGCGCTCGAGCACGGCTTGTGAGTCGCGCTCGGGATCAACAGTGATGAAAATCACCTGCAGCCGCTCGCCATCCTTGCCCAACCGCTTCTTGACCTGCGCCAGATCGCTCAACGTGGTCGGGCACACATCGGGGCACTGCGTAAAGCCGAAGAAAACCGCGACGACCTTGCCGCGATAGTCGGCCAACGTGCGCTTGGCGCCAGTGTGATCGGTCAGCGCGAAGTCGCGCGCGTAATTCGCGCCGGTGATGTCGACGCCGTTGAACTTCTGCGCGCCGCCGTCGCACCCGACCAAAAGTAACGCTGACATCACCAGCCAACGAGCGATCATGCAAATTTATCTATCAGTAATGCAGCGAACAGTTTGGTGTTGGCGATGATTCAATTTGCGCACGAAAGCCGACGCACAATTAGCATATCGCCTTTTCACCGCGTCACTAGTTTGTCGCAAGCGCCGGCCGCCGCCGTGGATAAGTCTCTGGAGCGGGCTTCGCGCGCGAAACTCGCACACTACCTCGATATGGGAAACACTGCGCATGCGTGGTATGGCTTCTCGATGTCGCGCCGCCCTGTCGCCCTTGCGGCTTTTGCCGCCCTTGCCTTGTCGCTTTGGCTCGCGAGACCAGCCTGTGGTGCCGTCGTCGAGCCAGGCGACGAGATCGAGGTGCACCCAGTCGATGACGCAGCCATCGAACCCCGCCGGGCCGCGCCTGAACAACCGGCCACGACCGAGGACTGGAAAGGCATCAGGCGGGACACGTGGTATTTCCTGGGTTATCAGGCCCTGGTTGTCAGCGTGCTGTATGCACTGCCCGAGGAGACGACGCAGTTCAACAGGGGCAGCGCCGGATACGGCAAATGGCGCGAGAACGTAACCAACCCCGTCTGGGACAACGACGACCTGTACATCAACTACGTGCTGCATCCATATTGGGGCGCGGCGTACTACATACGCGCTCGAGAACGCGGCTTGGGCCGCTGGCAATCGCTCGGTTACTCAGCCTTGCTCTCGACACTGTACGAGTTCGGAGCCGAGGCATTGTTCGAGCCAGTGTCCTACCAGGACCTCGTCATCACACCGTTGATAGGCTCGCTGATCGGGGAATACGTATTCTCACCCGTCCGCAACTCCATCAGATCCAAGCCAGGTGGACCCGATGGTCTGGACAAGCTGGTGCTGATCCTCACCGACCCCTTGGGCGCACTCAATGACCTGACCAATCGAGTCTTTGGCGCTGAGACACAACTGTCTTTGGCGCCGATGGCGGCGACACGCCCGTCAGGCCCGACATCAGGACTCTTGGCTGCCGCTGCTCCTGCCGGGAGCCGCGTTGGATGGCTGCGGCCCGACAGCGCCCGCCTCCGAGGCGTGACCTGGGGTTTGCGGCTGGAGGTGCGCTGGTAGCGCAACATCCCCGTCAAAAAGCAGCGCTCCAAGAGCGATCATGCAAATTTATCTATCAACAATGCAGCGAACAGCGCCGCCAGATAGACGATCGAATAGCTGAACGTCGCGCGCGCCAATTTGTCGCTGTAGCTGCGATACAGCCTCCATGTGTAGCCGACAAAAATCGCGCCGAGAGTGAGCGCCGCAACCAAATACAGCACGCCGGCCATTCGAATCACGAACGGCAGCGTGGTGACGGCAACCAGGATCAAGGTGTACATCAGAATGTGCAGCCGCGTCAGCGCAACACCGTGCGTGATCGGCAGCATCGGCAACCCTGCCTTGCGATAGTCGTCAAGCCGATACAGCGCAAGAGACCAAAAGTGCGGCGGCGTCCATACGAAGATAATCAACGCCAGCAGCCACGCTTCGGCCGGCGCGGTGTTGGTCATCGCCGCCCACCCGAGAACCGGCGGCATGGCGCCGCTCATGCCGCCGATGACAATATTCTGCGGCGTATACGGCTTCAGCAACACCGTGTAGACCACGGCATAGCCAATGAAGGTCGCGAACGTCAGCCACATCGTCAGCGGATTCACGAAGCTGTACAGCAACCACATGCCGATGCCGCCAATCAATCCTGAAAACACGATGGCCTGTAGCGGCGACAGTTCTCCGCGCGGTAGCGGTCGCATGCGCGTGCGCGCCATTTTTCCGTCGATGTGCTTCTCGATCAGCGAGTTAACGGCAAAGGCGGCGCCGGCCAGCAGCCAGATGCCGAGCGTCGCAATCAGGACCAGGCGCCAGGGTGGCAATTCGGAGGTCGACAGGAACATGCCGATCACCGCACAGAAAATCGCGAGTTGCGTCACGCGCGGCTTCGTCAGCGCCCAGTATTGCGCAAGCAGATGCGCAGCGCTGCGTTCGGTGGTTCTATGAAGTTCGGTAGTCGTATTGACGGCCATGCAGAAACCTTCTGAAGCAAGCTTGAAGTTTAGCGATTTGCGCGACGTTCGATGGAGACTCACGAATGAAGCCGGCTGGCTACAATGGCGGCCGGAATCCGAGTCACGTATGCCAGCGAAATGAACCGGTGGAGATACTATGAAGATGCTAAGGCATTATTTCATCAGCGACAGCCTGGACGACCTGGAAGTCTTTGAAGAGCAACTGGAAGCCGGCGGCGTTTCCGCTTCGCAGATCCACGTGCTCAGCCACAACGACGCGGAGGTGGGGCATCACCATCATCTGCACGAGGTCCAGTCATTCATGAAGAACGATATTGTCCATTCGACGATACGAGGCGCCGTGGTCGGGCTTTGCGCTTTCGTGCTGGTGCTTGCCATCGCTTACTTCGCCGGCTGGACGGAATCCGCTGTCGGCTGGATGCCTTTCATTTTCCTCGCTGTCGTGATGCTCGGCTTTTGCACGTGGGAGGGTGGATTGCGTGGAATCC
>CAZKNV010000142.1:0-5623 GCA_964554145.1 uncultured Burkholderiaceae bacterium | reverse complement strand
GTGATGCCGATTCCTTTGAGCGCGTCGGCGATTGCTTTGGCGTCGAACGCGGCTTTGTTCCACCCGCCGGCCAGCAGTTGCAGCGGCCGAAGCATCGCCGTTGCCATCACCGCTACGATAGCGCGCAGCACAGACCTGCGCATCATTCGGCTCTTCATGCTTTCCATTGTTTGGCGTTTCACTGCGTATACAGGTAATCGATGATCAGTTCGATTTCGTCGCTGCTCAGGATTCGATGTTTGCCAAACGGCGGCATCACCGTGTTCGGATTGGTCCGCATCGGATCCCAAAGGCGGTCGCGCAGTTGCGTGCGATCCGGAAATCTGGAGCGGATCGCCAGCAGAGGCGGGCCGATGTTCGCCAGCGTAATAGCCCTGGAATCCCTGGGAAACTGGTGACAGGCCAGGCAGTTGCCTTTGGCGATCTCGAAGGCGAGTTGCCTTCCCGCCGCGACATTCGGCGCTTCATCCGCCCGGGCCTGTGACGTTGAATACAGAAACGCGCTGCCGAAGAACAGAGCAACAACCAGCTGGGGATGCAAGGCGCGGCGACCGTGCTCGAAACGCAAGACCGATCCGCCGCACGCCCGTTCCTGCAGGCTCACGCGCCGCCGGTCCCGGCAACCCAATGCCCGGATTTGCCGCCGCGCTTTTCGCGCAGCCCGACGCCTTCGATGCGCATGCCCCGGTCCACGGCCTTGCACATGTCGTAGACCGTAAGCAGTCCGACGCTGACCGCCGTGAGCGCCTCCATTTCCACGCCTGTGCGTCCGACAGTCTCGGCAACCGCGATGCATTCAACCGAATTCTCGTCGCGATGCACTTCGAAATCGACGCTGAGCTTGGTTAGCGCGATCGGGTGGCAGAGCGGGATCAATTCCGAAGTGCGCTTCGAGCCCTGGATCGCCGCGATCCGCGCCACTCCGAGCACATCGCCCTTGGCCGCGTCGCCTTCGACGATCTTGCGCAGCGTTTCAGCACGCATGAAGATCCTGCCGGCGGCGATCGCGACTCTGTGGGTTTCCTGCTTCTCGGCCACATCGACCATGTGCGCCTGACCGCGGGAATCGAAATGTGTAAGTGCGCCCAAACTGGATCCGTCTGCGTCGCCTGCGGCCGACAAGCGGCCGGGGAACTAGATGAAAGGTGGCGCTATCATAGCACCATGAAATTTCGCTCAGTGATCGCTGTCGCAATGCTGGCCCCCGCACTTGGTCACGCCGACGAATTGCCCGACTTGGGCGATGTCTCGCAAGGCGCACTGTCTCCCGTCCAGGAACGCAAACTCGGCGAGGGCATCATGAGCCAGATTCGCGCCCACTCGGCTTACATCGACGATCCGGACATTGCCGACTATCTGAACGGCGTTGGCTACCGGCTGGTCAGCAACAGTCCGGATCCGGCCGGCCCGTTCGAGTTCTTCGGAATCGCTGACAACTCCGTCAACGCATTCGCCCTGCCGGGCGGATTCATCGGCGTGCACTCGGGATTGTTGCTAAGCGCGCAGAGCGAATCCGAACTTGCCAGCGTGCTCTCCCATGAAATCGCGCACGTTACCCAGCATCACCTTGCCCGCATGGTCGCCGCACAACAACGTGCCGGACTCGCGTCCATGGCGGCGCTCGCGGTGGCGATCCTCGCGGCGCGCTCGAATCCCGAGGTTTCGGCGGCTGCGATCACGGCGGCGCAGGCCGGCACGATCCAGTCCGCGCTCAACTTCACCCGCGAGCATGAACGCGAGGCCGACCGCATCGGTTTACAGATAATGGAGAAGTCCAACTTCGACGTGCACGCCATGCCGGTGTTTTTCGAGCGCCTGCAGAAGGCGACGCGTGTATATGAAACCGGCGCACCGGCCTATCTGCGTACGCATCCGCTTACTTTCGAGCGCATCGCGGATGTGCAGAGCCGCATTCAGAACGTCCCGTTCAGGCAGGTGCCCGACAGCCTGGAATTTCTCCTGGTGCGCGCGCGGCTATCGGCGCTTGAGGGCAATGCGCGCACGGCGGTCGCCAACTTCGACGAATTGCTGTCCAGCCGGAAATTCGCCAGCGAGGCGGCAGCGCGCTACGGCCTGGTCGTGGCGCTGTTGCGCGCGGGCGATTTCCCGCGAGCAAAAAAGGAGGTCGCAGTGTTGCAGAGTCTCAAGGCGAAAAGCCCCATGATCGACGCCTTGACGGCGCAATGTCTGATCGGCAACGGCGAGCTCGACAAGGGGCTGGCGACCTATCGCGATGGACTGCGTGCCCATCCCAGCCGCCGCACGCTGGTTTACGGCTACGCCAGCGCCTTGCTCGATGCCAAGCGCGCGGCGGAAGCGGTGGACTTCCTGTCGGTCAGGCTGGAAACCCGGTCCGCCGACGCCCAGCTTTATGAGTTGCAGTCGCGGGGATATTCGGCACTGGGAAAGCGCATGCTGCAGCACCGCGCGCAGGCCGAGGCCTACGTGCTGCGCGGAAACCTGCCTGCCGCGATCGAACAACTGCAACTCGCACAGCGTGCGGGCGATGGCGACTTCTATCAGAAATCGAGCGTCGAGGCGCGACTCAAGGAACTGGTGGCGATCGACACTGAAGGCCGGCGCCGTCCCTGATTCCCCGTCGGTCGGAGCGCCTTCCGGGGTACGCGCAGTTTTTTCCCAGCAATCGTCGGCGGTGGTGCGCAGCTGATAGCGCAGCTCGCGCTGCGCGAACACGGTTACTCAGAAACCTCGCCTTATGGCTTTGAATTTCCTATCATATCGACGTACGCCCGCTTGGCTGCGAGGGGTACCGGCACAGCGATCATGGAAAAGATCGGCAAATACGAAATCATCAGGGAGCTCGGCAGGGGCGCGACCAGTGCGGTTTATCTGGCCAACGACGCATTTGCCAATCGCCAGGTCGCGATCAAGCTGGTGCGCGCAGATGCCCTTGGCGACAAGGACCACGGAAAGCGTTTTCATAAGCTGTTTCTGACCGAGGCGTCGCTCGCCGGGAAGCTTTCCCATCCCCACATCGTTTCCATCTTCGATGCGGTGGCCGACGAGCAGGGCAGCTATCTGGTCATGGAATATGTCGAGGGCGGTACCCTCGAGCCTTTTACCCAGCCCGAATCCCTGCCACCGGTCAGCCGCGTGATCGAGATCATTTTCAAGTGCTGCAAGGCGCTTGACTATGCGCATCGCCACGGCATCATTCACCGCGACATCAAGCCGGCGAACATTCTGCTCACCGGCGAAACCGACATCAAGATATCCGACTTCGGCGCCGCGCTCACGATCGCAGCGGAGACCACGCAGGTGTCCGGAATCGGTTCGCCGGCGTACATGTCTCCGGAGCAGCTGCAGGAATTGACGCTCAATCACCAGACCGACATCTTTTCGCTGGGCGTGGTGATGTACCAGCTTCTCACCGGGGCGCTGCCGTTCAAGGCCACCAACAACTACAGCATGGTCTATCAGATCATTCACGTCGATGTTCCGCCGGCCAGCATGCTGCGCCCGGAGATCCCGGCCGCCGTCGACGCCATCGTGCGGCGCGCGCTGGAGAAGGAGATCGCCAAGCGATTCCAGACCTGGGAAGAATTTGCCCAGGCACTCGCCGACACTTTCAACAACCTGCAGAAACCGGAAGAAATTGTCCCGGAGACGGAAAAGTTCAATACGCTGCGCCGGCTCGAATTCTTCAGGACTTTTTCCGACGTCGATCTGTGGCAGGTTTTAAGGATTTCCAACTGGGCGCGCTACTCCCCAAAAACTTCGGTGATCAAGGAAGGCGATGTCGGTACCGCGTTCTACGTCATCGCCGCCGGAGAGGTCAAGATCACCAAGCAGGGCAAACTACTCAACATCCTGGGCACGGGCGAGTGTTTCGGGGAAATGGCCTACCTTGGCAAGCGCTTGTTCCAGCGCACCGCGAGCGTTACTTCGGTCAACGACATCACCATCATCGAGGTCGGTGCCGATTCGCTGGCGCAGGCGACCGAGAGCTGCAAGCACGCTTTCAATGCGGCTTTCCTCGAGCTCCTGGTGGGAAGGCTGGAAGCGGCGAATTCGCGTTTGTCGCAACTGCTGCTTGACCGCAATATCAGCATCTTCTGAGGATTGCGGTAACGCGGTATCATTCCCGGCGGTCCAGCCGCATGAGCAACTTTGCCCCCATCGATCCGCTGCGCTTGCAGGACCTGCAACAACATGGCGATCTCGTGCTGGTGGACGTGCGCACCGACCAGGAAGTCAGCCGCGGAGTCATTCCCGGCGCGCGGCACATCCCGTTGCACCTCCTGACCGCCCGGTTCGAGGAAATCGACCGCTCGCGTGCAGTAGTGTTCTACTGTCAGTCGGGAGCGCGTTCCGCGCAGGCAAGCGCTTATTTGAGCGGCAAGGGATGGCAGGAAGTGTATAACCTGACAGGCGGCATGAACGCATGGGTCGGCAACGGCATGCCGGTTGCCGCGCCGGGTTGAACGGCGGTAACGACGATGCAGGGGCCCGAGATGGAAACCGAAATTCACTTCGATCGCGAACTCGACGCGCGCGGGCTCAATTGCCCGCTACCGATCCTGCGCACCAAGAAGTCGCTCAATGACATGAATTCCGGCCAGGTGCTGAAGGTTCTCGCGACCGATCCGGGCTCGGTGCGCGATTTCCAGGCGTTCTCGAAACAGACGGGAAACCAGCTGCTGTCCTCAACCGAGACCGGCGGCCAGTTCCTGTTTTTCATGCGCAAGAAGTGAGCGACCCGTGATGCCGGAAATCGACCGCCTGATCATTGGATTCGATCGCGCGCTGCGTACCTTGTGGGGCCCCGCCGTTTCGTTGCGTCCTGTTCCCGGAGAGAATCTGCCCATCGTAGAGCTGACCGCGGCGGAGAAACGCCACGCGGCGGCGCTGATGCGGGTGAACCATAGCGGCGAAGTGTGCGCGCAGGCGCTGTATCAGGGGCAGGCGCTGACCGCGCGCGGCGAAGCCGCCCGGGAAACGCTCGAACGTGCGGCGGCGGAAGAGACCGAACACCTGGCGTGGACCGCGCAGCGCATCGACGAACTGGGTGGGAGGTTGAGCGTCCTCAACCCGTTTCTCTACGCCGGTTCGTTCGCCATTGGGGCGCTCTCGGGTTTTCTCGGAGACAAGTGGAACATGGGATTCCTGGCCGAGACCGAACGCCAGGTCGAAGGCCATCTCGAAGGCCATCTCGAGCAGTTGCCGCCCCAGGATGACAAAAGCCGCGCCATCGTCGCGCAGATGAAGGAAGACGAGGCACGCCATGCCAATACGGCGCTGGCCAACGGCGCGGCGGAACTGCCCGCGCCGGTCAAGCAGGCGATGCGGATCTCCTCGCGCCTGATGACGGTGTCGACCTACCGGGTTTGATTTCCCGCCTCAGACCTCGACGATCTCGAAATCGTGGGTGATCTCGGCGGTCTTGCCGAGCATGATCGAGGCCGAGCAGTATTTCTCCGCCGAAAGTTGAATGGCGCGCTCGACGTGTTCGCGCCGGACGTCGCGCCCCTTGATCACGAAGTGAAAGTGGATTCGCGTAAACACCTTCGGGTCCGCGGGGGCGCGCTCAGCGTCGACCTCCAGCACGCAATCGCGGATGTCCTGGCGCGCCTTCTTCAGGATCGTGACCACGTCGTAAGCA